>MUCU01000063.1 GCA_002817055.1 SAR202 cluster bacterium Io17-Chloro-G7
ATACTGTGGCTTTCCTGCTCAACCAGTCCCAAGGGAATCCACCTTTGCAACTGTCGAAGTTGCTGGTATAAAAATACCCGCACATCGGGTTAGCTAGAGCCAGAGCCAACTAAAACTAGTACTTGATCCGGTTATATTTGACTATCAATTCGATGCCCCCATCCTAACCTTCCCCCGAAATGGGGGAAGGGACTAATTCTCTCCCCCTTCACGGGAGAGAGTTAGAGTGGGGGTAAACTCGTATTCCCCAGTTTCATATAGAACTAGTACTAGATACAAACAAATCCGGAAAGTTTAAGTCAGATAGCCATGACTGAAAATTTACGGATTCGTCACATTTTTACTCATCGTGTTTGTGGAATATGATACAAACATGGCAAATTGGGCGCAAGCTTCTGGATGGCTTGCTGACGCGGGCGGAACCGGGTTCAATCTCCCATTTCAAAGCCCCTTAGCCAAGAATCATGACCTGATGCTTGATGCGCCAAAAGCATTGAGATGGTCCGACACAAATAGTCGCTTGACTAGGCATCACCGCACCTCTACAATTACAATCGTTATATTCCTGCCTATAGCAACTAAAAAACGTGCCCAGATCAACCTGATTATAAGCGAATTACGCTGAATATTGAGGGAGTAAAATGGGAAACGGCGATATAGAACTAATTGCACACCTAATGCGGCGGGCTGGCTTTGGAGCTACGCGAGACCAACTTGACGCCTACGCAGCCAAGGGGTATGAGCAAACCGTCGAGGAATTGCTAGATCCCGGGGAAGAGCGATGGATGGGGGACGACCTCATCCGGCGATTCCACCCTGAGCTTTCCGGAATGATGGGGCCTTGGGCCTCGGGAGAGAACTGGCTGTACCGCATGGCCACCACATCCGCACCATTACAAGAGAAGATGACGCTTTTCTGGCACGGCATTTTTGCCACTGGGTACCCTAAAGTCATCCATGGCAAAGCCCTGTCGGACCAGATAAGGATGTTCCGTCGCCACGGCATGGGCGGCTTCCGGGACCTTTTGGTGGAGCTTTCAAGGGACCCAGCCATGATCATTTGGCTGGATAATCACGACAACCACAAGGGCAGCATCAACGAGAACTTCGGACGTGAGCTCTTGGAGTTGTTCTCAATGGGAGTGGGGAGCTATAGCGAAGAGGACATCAAAGAGTGCGCCCGCGCTTTCACCGGCTGGTCCATCGGCAACCTGGAGTACATGGAGTTGCGCTCCCAGAGAGACTCGGACTGGCCGTACGGTCGCATATCGTGGCACTTTGAGTACAATACCGAAGACCACGATGACGGAGAGAAGGTGTTCCTGGGTCAACGAGGGCGTTTCAACGGCGACGATATAATTAATATCATCTGTCAACAGGAGGCGACGGCGCGGTTTATCGCCAGGCACATGTATAGCTACTTCGTGGCCGACGAAGCGGCGGTGCCCGAGTGGCCCTACACGTCTCCAGTCGACCCGGAGGCGATCGACCTCTTAACCCAGGCCTACTTTGACAACGACTACGACGTTCGCTCGATGTTGCGTGCGCTATTCAACTCCGACTTCTTCAAGTCCCAGAGTTCCCGTTATACCAAGGTCAAGAGCCCGGTGGAGTTGGTGGCCGGAGTACTCCGTTTGACCGGTGAGTTCGCAAGGCCACGGCGTGAAATACTGGAAAGGTACATGCAGACGGTCTATATGGGCCAGTGGCTCAATAACCCACCCAGTGTGGAAGGATGGCATCAGGGCACCGCATGGCTGGATACCGGCACGTTGGTGGAACGGGTAAATTTCGCCACCCAACAAGTGGGGGACACGAATAGGCCCGGCGTGCGCGCCATGGTGGACCGTATCACCTCAAGCATAAAATCAAATGACCGGAATGCCATCTCCCCAGAGTCCTTGGTGGATGCGTGTTTGGACCAAGTGGGAGCGATGACGGTCTCGGACGACACTCGACGGGTGCTAGTCGACTTCGCCGCCATTGGCGGTGAGCTTCGGTTGGGCTCAGGTAGCCTTGATGGCAATGCCCAACACCGGATCGCCGAAGTCTTGCAAATGGTGGCGTCGACTCATGAGTTTCAGCGAGCGTAGCCGCGCTCTGCGTTTATTGGCCTGATACCAGGGGATTTGGAAAGTAATGACCCAAGGGGGACAATGACCACCAGCAAAACCGAAATAAAGCCGGACTTTCTGGAATACTCCCACACCGTGGGTATGACGACCATGGAAGGCCGTGGCTTCTATTATCCGGTCGATACCGCCATCGGCGCGGATGGTCGATTGTACGTGGTGAGCCGCACCTTGGAAAACGTGAGCCGAGGCGTCCGGGTTACCATGTGCAACGCTGAGAGCGAGTACTTCGGTACCTTCGGTTCTTACGGAGAGGACGACGGGCAGTTCATTTGGCCCTCGGCTGCCGCAGTTGATAGCCGGGGCCGGATCTACATCTGCGACGAGCACCTCCACCGGATTTCCGTTTTTGACCCGGCCGGCGAGTTTCTGTCACGGTGGGGCGCTCCCGGCACAGAAGAGGGACAGTTGGATACTCCCTCCGGCATCGCCATCGACCAACAGGACAACGTATTCGTTTCCGACACCCATAACCACCGGATACAGAAATTCAACTCCGACGGCAAGTATATTTCGAGTTTCGGCGAGAAGGGTAGTGGCGTTGGCTTACTCAACCTACCTTGGGGCATAATTCTTGATGCCAACGGGAACGTGTATGTCGCCGATTGGGGCAATGATCGTATCCAAAAATTCTCACCGGAGGGAGCGCCCATTGCCCAGTATGGAAGCTCCGGCGGCGGTGATGGAGAATTTCACCGGCCCTCTTGTGTCGCTGTTGACCGCGACGGATATATCTATGTTGCGGACTGGGGAAACGAAAGGGTACAGGTGCTTAATCCCAACGGTGGGTTCGTAATGAAGCTAAAGGGCCAAGCCACCTTGTCCGATTGGGCCGCCAATTTCTTGAGCATCAACGTCGAGGAAGCGGCCGCTCGCAGCAGAGCAAACCTGGAACCCGAAATAGAGTACTTTGTCGACGACCCTCATGAGGAATCGTCCCATATAGAGAAGTACTTCTGGTCTCCGGTATCGGTTAAGCTAGACAGCGCCGGGACCTTATACGTAACGGAAAGCAATCGCCACAGAATTCAGGTTTACAGACGTGGGGCTTAAGACAAAAAGCAATAAAATCGGCAGGACTTCCGGCAAGGCGCTGAAGAAGGAGAATATTCATGACTTCCACTAAACGGGAACGGTCATTGGTTGTAATAGAGCTTGCGGGCGGCAACGACGCCCTGAACACTGTAATCCCTTACGACAATGGTCTCTACTACGATTTCCGCCCGAGTATTGGCATACCACAAAATGACGTGCTCAGATTAAACGACCAACTGGGCTTCAACCCCAGTATGCTGGCCTTCAAGCAACTTTGGGACAAGAATAATCTAGCCGTTATAAACGGCATCGGCTACCCCAATCCTAACCGCTCCCACTTCCGGTCCAGGGACGTATGGTACACAGCACAACCGGAAAAGGTAGGAGCAGAAGGCTGGCTGGGCGCCACATTAAGGGACCTGGACGCCCAGGGCGAAAACGTACTCACCGGGGTGAATTTCGGTCGCGGCCTGCCTCGGGCCTTGGTCTGCAAGGGTGTGCCCGTGGCGTCGGTGGGCAACCTGGAGACCTACGGGCTGATGCCGGACTTGCAAGACGAGATTTCCCGTAAGTATGCCTTGGACGCCTTCAGTCGAATGTACGGTCCCGGGGAGGGAAAGGACGCAGTTGCTCAGGTGCTTAGCCAGGCTGGGACTGACGCCCTGAAGGGTGCGGACATCCTGAGGACCGCTCCGGAGGTGTACTCCTCCACCGTGGAGTATGCGGACAATGCCATAGCGCAGACGCTCAAAAACGTTTCCAAGGTAATGTGCGCTGGACTTGGAACCAGGATTTACTACGCCCAACATGGCAGTTTCGACACCCACAGTGCCGAACTGATTACCCACGCGAAGCTTTGGGAAGATCTATCGGGGGCCGTCACCGACTTCACCGCAGACCTAACGGAGCATGGTCTAGAAAAAGATGCTGTTATTTTAGTGTTTTCCGAGTTCGGTCGGCGGATAATGGACAACGGCGCCGGCTGTGACCATGGCTCCGGTGGGGTGGCTTTCGTGATTGGCGATTCAGTCAACGGAGGCTTCTACGGTGACTATCCGTCACTGCGAGAGAGCGAGCAGTCGGACGGCGACCTCCATTTCAGTAACGACTTCCGTTCCACTTACGCCACGGTATTGGACAAATGGCTGGGGCTGGACCCCGACCATATCGTGAACGGTCAATTCGAGCAGTTCGACTTTATTTCAAGATAAGTAGGCCATTCTTATCGAACCAATCCTAGCTAAGATAGCTAAGAATTTGTTTAGCTATCTTAGCTGGACCTACTGAACTGGGCCTAGTGAGCTAATGCCGAATTAGGCTATCTGGTGCGCTAGGTCTCTCACCGTTGGACCATCGACCTGTTGGGCCAACATCCGTGTAGCCGCCCGCAGTAGGTTTGTGCGCCACGAGAACTCGGCCTCTGGGGTCATGGCCAGGTCCCCTAATGGGTGATGGAACCGGCCTTCGGCCTTGAATATCCGGTTGGCGCCCACCCGCTCGGCGATGCTGATCAGGGCTGTTATTAACACAACCGGTATGCCGGCCCGCTCGATTTCCTTAGCCAGCGTAGCTCCGCTACGCGTGCCCGTGCCTCAAGTCGCTGTGAGAATCGCCGCCTGCACGCCCTGAGACTTCATATCCTGGGCCACTTCCGCTCCTATCCTAGTCATGGTCTCGATATTGGCCATGTTCCCCGTGGTCACGTAGTAATGGTCGTAAAGCCGGTGAATCGTGCCTTCTCGCTCCAATAGCCTAGCTGCGTCAAGGGGAAGGGTGCGGTCGGGGCGCTCGTTGGTGCCAGCAGTGTCGCAGCCGCCGTGCCAGGCCTCGTAGTCGCCGGGACAGAGTTCATCAAGCCCACCGATGGGATACTTTAACCACTTCGACGCATTCCACGTCTCCAGGCTATCGGGGTTCCCCATAGGCACCAAGCCGGACTCGGTGATCAGGGCAACCAACGTCCCGGATAAATCTTCCACTGGATGAGCTGGCATCACATTGCTGAATGCCGGTACCGGCAACTCGGTCTGGAACGGGCGCCCGGCCAGCTTCGCCAGAAGCATTCCCACCGCCCGCTCCGGGGCCCCTTGGGCCACGCGCAGGTTCTTTCGCACTCCCCGTGAGAAGTAGCCTTCAGTCTCAGCTGATCCGATCTCGGCGCCGGTGGCCAGCTTAATTGCGAAGTCAGCCAGCTTGGGAAGCACATCCCCCATCGATGCGGCCGTGACGCCGGTTTCAAGCACGTACGTCTGGCTGCGAAAGAGTTCAACCCCTGGGTTGTTGACATTCATAGCTGTGAAGGCGGGTCGTCCTCGACCCTGCAATGCCAACGCCATCTCTCCGCAAGCCGTGCCGTAGCGGCCGGAATTAAAGGCCGGGCCAGCGACCAACACGTCGGCGGGACAGGATTCGGCCAACTCCAAAAGCCTGGCGACCGCTTCCTCTTGGTGCTCGATAAAATAATTGTCACCGCAGATCAACGTCCCAACGACAGTGGCCCGGTCTCCCAGGTGCTTGGCTAGGGCGACACCCGGCCCTACCGGTCCAGCCCGGAATTGGGGTGGCGTATCGGCCTTATCCTCGCCCCCGATACCGCCAAAGAACTGGTTCATGAAGTGCAAAATGGTGACCGGATTGTCCATATTTTTTACCTTCTGTCGAAATGTCCAAGTGTTGGGTGAAGAATTTGCCGAAGTGTCAGGTGACGTATTAGGAGAAGCCTTTGGCTTTTCAGAAATCCCGGGCCGTGTGGCCGTTGGACTGCATCATCCAGAATCCGGCATACATCTCGTGAGCGCTGATGGTCAAGCTATCCCCTGCTTTCAGACGCTGGCCCCACTCTTCATTCGAGCTGAAAATCAGGTCGGACCCGCCCACGACGCGCTTCATGGCAGGGACCGTAAACCGCCGGTCGGCGCCACCGCCGGTGACGATTGCGTCGGCCTCGGAAACATAGTCAATAATTGGCCAATCCGTCCCGTCGACCCCGCCTAATTCGTGGACTATCTGGACTGTCCGGATTCCCGACTGCTCCAAAGCCTTCACGCTCTGCATAAAGTCGACCCAGGTGTTGCCTGTCCCTTCCAGAGTCATCACGGCAGCTTGGGCTCTCATCATCGTCGCCACGTTGGCCACCATGTAACCATTCCTCTCTTTGAGTTCATGGTCGTCGTGGTGACCGCGGCCCAAAATCACGCCTACAAAGTTGATGTCCTGGCCGTGATGACGGTACAGCTCGTGAATCACCGGATGGTTGAGACGCAGCCAGGTGGGGACCTTCATCATGTTGCGGTAATTGCCGCTGACCACAGCGCCGTCGAAGTACTCGTTGGGATGCAGGACAGTAGGGAGTGAGGCCACGGGCTGCCCGTACAGGAAGGTCTGAACTAAGAAGCCTTGCTGCTGCACTTGGTCTATATAAACCACGCGGGGCAGGCCTGGATCGGCAGGCCTCAATTCGAATTCCTCCACCTCATGGGGGGAAGAACTGGGGACAGAGTCGGCCAGTGCGGTTTCCACCAGGTAACGGGAAGCCCGGATTGATCCCAACCGTATGGCATTCTCAAAGTCGGCGTTGACGGCGCCGGGACTGGGGGTAAACAACAGTACCAGATTGAGGGTTCCGGAACAGGCGCACATGTCGGCGCCTGGGCCGCTCATATCGATTATGCCTTCGTTGAACTCCAGGATACCGCCGGTAGGTTCGGGAAGCTGCGCCGACTGAAGCAAAGCCATGCCCTTCAGCCGACGGGTTATGCCGCTGCCGACAGTACGGGCGGGCGTCAAGAAGCCTGGGAAGGCGCTCCGGTCTCCGCCGACCTTGGCCCTAGGCTCGATGGCGTCCAACACTCGGATGATCCGGGTCTCTTCGCCAGGCGAGACCAATTCCAACTTCACGCTGGCGACAGAATCATCGTACCTGGCGACGCGGCATAGCTCCTCTTCGTCTATCGTGAGTACACCGCCGGAGAATCCCGTCCGGCGGCCAAGGCGTATGGCCTCGACGTTAAAACTTTCTAGTCTAAGATTCACCCAGTTTCCTTGTTAACCCGCAGGCTCGGTTGACCCGACGGGAGGTTAAAGACTCTATCAGCTAGAAGCTAGCACTATTGCTATATGAAACTGATGAATACGAGTTTACCCACCCCCACTCTAACTCTCCCCCGTGAAGGGGGAGAGGATTAGTCCCTTCTCCCGAAATGGGGGAAGGTTAGGCTTATCCTGAGCTTGCCGAAGGGATGGGGGTATCGATTTGATAGTCAAAAATATGTGGGAATGGTACTAGGCATGCCAGTGGACAAAATTGGTTGCAGGCGTTCGGAACGAAGCCGGAGCCTCGTTTGGAACACCGACCAGTAGCATGGTAGCCAACGCCCAGTCTTCTTCTGCCCCCAGGGTTTCGTTAAGCTTGGGGTGCCTTGTCGCTCCCCCGGTTTCCCAGGTTACGGCCAACCCTTCGGCGACGCCGGCCAGCGCGATGTTTTGGACTGCGCAACACACCGCAGCGTAGTTCTCCTGGGTAGTCTCGTCGTTGGGACCGGGCACACAGTAAGCATAAATCAATACCGGAACGTCCAGAATCGACTTTCGAGAGGTCTCGGCCCGTTTAGGGTCGCCCCTGCGCTCCATGGAAACCTCGTAGGCTTGGTCGCCCAAGGTCTGACGCAGCGGGCTCGCCACATCCACGACAAAGAACCGCCACGGCTCCGTCAACCGGTGGTTCGGTGCCCAGACGGCAGCCTCAAACATTCGCTCGAGGGCTTCCTTTGGCACCGCCTCGTCCTTGAACTGCCACGCCATTCGGCGCTGATACAAGGCCTGGTAAACGCTTAGCTCCGTACCCGGAACGGACATATTTTCGGCTTTGAGTTTTTCGATCTTGCCATCCATCGTGGTCATCGTCTCATCCTTTCAGATTGATTTGTCAATTTGATCCCGAAGCGAATAAATAGTTAGCTATAATGCAATACAACGATTGGCAACCATGAGTATAACCTGTCGCACGCCAAAGCCCAAAATAGCGGATCAATTTTGCCTACTTTCCTCATTACCGCGATGTCCCTATAATCCACATCAAGGCTTCGGTTGGTCTGGCCGGAATGAACTTTTTATAGAAACGGTATGGACCGGGAAGCCAGAGTCCTGCGGGAGGTATTCTGCGGGAGGTATACCGGGTGAGGCCTTGGACGCTTCGAATTCAAGAAATCCGCGATAGGAGGAGCCATGCCCATCATCAAAAGACAGGACAATATCACCACGGAAAGTTCGAGCCCGGGCTTGGAGGTCCGCGCAATTGCGGACGCTGAGCATGGAACTCACGCTCTCAAGATCGGGGAAGTAACCATTGCGCCCAACACAAGATTGCCCAGGCACATCCATACCAATACCGAAGAAGCCATGATAGTGCTTGAGGGTACGTTGGACGTAGTGGTTGGCCGGGAACGAATGACCATAAGCCCCGGACACACGGTCCTAGCGCCGGCCGGGACCACCCACGGTTTCGTCAACCGGTCCACCGAGCCCGCCCGGATCCTGTTCATTTTCCCGATTCACGAGCCGGATCGGGTGCAGAACAGCATCGAAGGAGCGACCTCGGGATTTCTTTCCGAGGCCGGTCTCAGTGGTTATAGCTCTCCCAAGGACCGTCCTCTGGAGAACCAAGAATAACACCAGGCGTTGCAATTGACCACGATACGCAGGCCTTGACAATTGACGTTTCGTTTTACACTGGTACAATATCGTTTAGCATAATCAAGCCTCATACTTATGTGGAGAAGGAGACAATATGCCGGATTTCGACAAAATCATTAGGAATGGTACGATAGTCGATGGAACAGGTGGAATGCCCGCCTTCCGTGGTGATATAGCCATTAAGAATGGCAAAATCGCCATGATTAGCGGTCGAATTCAGGGATCCGCGAAAGAAGAGCTGGACGCTACCGGCTGTATCGTGGCCCCTGGTGCGATCGATTTGCACAACCACTATGACCTCCAGCTCAACTGGGACCCCTACGCAACCATGTCCGGCTGGCACGGAGTCACTTCCGTCGCGATCGGCCAGTGCGGATTTGGATTCGCTCCCTGCAGGCCCGAGGACCGGGAAGGCGCCATGCGTTTGCTCACTCGCATCGAGGCTATCCCCTTGAAAACCATGGAACTCGGCTTGTCTTGGGACTGGGAAACCTTCCCTCAATGGATGGATGCCCTGGACAAAAAGCCCCTGGGCGTTAACGTGGGCGCCCTGGTTCCCTTTAACCCGCTGAGGCTCTACGTGATGGGACTCAACGATTCCAGGGAGCGGGTCAACGCCACCGACAAAGAGACGAAGCAGATGCAAGCCATCGTCCGCGAGTCGATGGAAGCCGGTGCGTTCGGTTGGTCTTCGATGAAGACATTGCTTAACCGCCCGGATGACGGTCGCTTCATTCCCAGCCAGGTGGCCTCGAACGAAGAGTATTTGGCTTTGGCGGAGACCATGGCCGATTTCGGCATTGGAAGCATCGGCTGGACCAGAGGGCAAGCCGAGCGCCCACTTCCTCCCGGAGAGCCCGACCTGATGGGTGGCGCAGGCATTGAAGCCTCCGCTACCGGACTTCAATTCGACCCTGTCGAAGGTGATGTCCGCGGAGAGGGCCGGGACAACTTCCTGATTCAAATGGCCAAAGCAGCGGGAAGGCCCCTTAATTATGGAGGGGTGAGCTACAGTGAGGCGAACCCGGAACGCTATAAAGAGCAGCTAGCCTATCTGGAGAGAGCCCATAAAGAAGGCGCAAGCCTGTTTGCCCAAGCTTCGGGTGTACAAGTATCCCCTGTATTCGAATTGGCGGAATACAACGGTTTTGATGCTTTGCCTAATTGGATCGACCCATTCATTGGCACGCCCGAAGAACGGATTGCCAAGCTGAATACCCCTGGCGTGCGCGAAAGGATGAAGCAGGATGTAGGCGGCGAATGGACCGGGATAGGTGGCACTGCCGATGTGGCGGCCAACTGGACCAAGATGCGGGTTATCGAAGTCCGCAAGGACTCTAACCTCAAATACGAAGGAATGAATATCGCCGAATTGGCCGAAGCCACTGGCAAACATCCCATGGATGCGATGCTAGACCTAGCCTTAGATGAGGGCCTGTTGACTGAATTCTCCACCGACCCAACGACCGGCACCGACGCTGAGGCGATGAAAGAGATATTGAACCATCCATACACCCATCCGTGCATATCCGATGGAGGCGCCCATGTGCGCTACTTGACGGTAGGCATTTGGCCCGTCAACTTCTTGACCCAGTGGGCCAGAGACAATGACGCAATGTCGTTAGAGAAAGCCCACTACAAGATGAGCGGCTTGCCAGCCTTCATAGCCGGTTTTACCGACCGAGGGATTTTACGTGAAGGCTTTGCCGCTGACATAATTGTGTACGATCTAGAAAAGCTTGGACTCCAGTACGACAGCCCAATATACGATGACGACTTCCCGGGTGGTGAGCGTAGGCTTATCCAGAAAGCCAAGGGCATCCGCTATACCGTAGTCAACGGGGAGGTAACCTTCCTTGAAGGTACCGTGTGCACCAACGCCACCCCTGGCAAGCTCCTGCGCAGCTACGACATGGTTAGCCGCTAAGGATTCTCCAGGCTTGGAAAAAGGAAAGGGCCCCA
>MUCU01000064.1 GCA_002817055.1 SAR202 cluster bacterium Io17-Chloro-G7
AGCTTAGAGAGAAGACCTCGGGCGGTACAATTTTAAACCGCCACCTCCACAGCGGCCCTACCGCCTCTGTGGCACATTATTACTCCGCCGTTTACAGCCGACTCCACAAGGTCGTTAAAAACTGGCAACGGCAGACGAATAATGCTGGATCAATCATTGCAAGCCAGTTGGCCCGAGAGCGCAATGGTGTCGAGGATGCCGCTTCCAGTACTACATCTAAACGATAGTTATGGATACGACCTTATCTGAACTAACACTGTACCGGAAAGGGGAGAAGACATGTCCCTTCCCCCATCTCGGGGGAAGGTTAGGATGGGGGCGCTCAGGAAGTAGCCAGATATCGCCGGATGAAGTTCCAGCTACCTGTCAGAAATTCAGGTCCGCTTCGATTAAACCTTGGACGTTGGGTCCTACCTAACTTCTCTAAGAGCAAACCGTAAGAACCCGATGCCCTGCGCCCCAAATTGTTTGCCGGTATCTCTATTGGTTCTGTGGGGCAATCAGGGTGGCTGCTAATGCGCCTGGCCTGGCCCACTTCCGCAGCTCTCCAGGTGAGTGGATTGGAGCTAAGCATTGGCGGCCAATGCAAAGGTAAACCGCCGGGGCCGCATTCGCGGGAAATCCAAGACGCTTCACTGTATGGGCGTCATTGACCGGGTCCAAAACCTGCACCACCCAGCGGTGCGTCCTCGCCTTCAACGAAGCTTTCACCAGTGCTTTGGTGGCCTTCAACGAAGTATCGCCAACCACCACCAGATCGACCGTACCCGACTCTACCAGGTCCATGGCACGAGCCCAAGCCGAGGCTGCGGGGGCAAAAAGGCGCTCTTCGTCTTCCTCGACTATCCGGAGGTTCGGTGGTCCCAAATAACTGCTGGTCGGCACAACCTCGGTGAAATACTGGAGCGTTGCGTCGGCCATTTCCATGTATGTTTCGTCTTGCGTAATGTTGGCCAGGGTGACCAACGATTCGGCCAACATTGCGTTCTCAAGCACTGGCCTAACCCCAACCAACTTAGGTCCGTCCGAGACCTCCCTGGATGCGACATCGTAGAATCCGCCGTCGGGAGCAATGAATTGTTGGGTCATCGAAACCAGAATCAACCCAGCCCGCTCGAGATGGACTTTACTGCCCGTGGCCTGGTAGCAGTTGAGGAAGGCACTAAAGGCGTGTATATGGTCCGATAAAAATCGTGGCCTCCCCACCGGATCATTCACGATGTGGGAGAGTTCTCGGTCGCGGTCAAAATCCTCCCACAGAGTTCCCAGCACCAGCAACGCCTGCTCTAAATAAGAAGACTCGCCTAAGACGCCGTAGGCTTGAATCAATGCGGTGGCGGCGGCAGCATTCCAGCCGGTGTATACCGTGGTATCGATGGAAGGCTTTTTGGCGGTGTCGCGGTCCTTCCAGGGCAAACGGTAGTAGTCCTCTTCGGCGTCTTCGCTGGCCCAGAACATGCCGCTAGACGGGTCGCGGAGATTGGTCATGAGGTAGCTAAACGTGCCCAACACGGCGTTCTTGTAGGCAACCTTGCCGGTGACTTGTAAAGCTAACAGGAGGTTGGAGGCCAAACGAGCATTGGCGTAGAGCATCTTTTCAAAATGAGGAACTCTCCAGTCACGTGACACCGAGTACCGGAAGAACCCACCGTCTCTATTGTCATAGAGCCCGTCTATAACGCCATTTAGGGTGTGAATGGCCATTTCTTGAAGTTTGGCCTCTCCATTACGCTGGTAAAGGGACAGCAAGAACTGAATGCTTTCAAAGGGCGGTTGTTTTGGTTCATCCCCGAATCCGCCGAATCCGGTGTCGTAGAGCTCCTCCAGACGTAGCAGCACAATATCTTGAGTCGCACCCTGGACCTGAGACGATGAACTGCTAGGCGGAACGGATTTCTTGGAGGCCAAGGGTTTGCCTTCCGAATGGGCGGTCCGCACCTCCTCCAAGAGTTTTACCATATCGTCGGGTGGTGTATACACCCTACCGGCTATAACCTGTCCGCCCGAGTCCAGCAAAGCCAGGGATGGAAATCCGCCCTGGTTATATCGGGCCGATAAGTCGGGCCGTTGGTCCACGTCCACTCTGACAGGGATAAACCATTGGTTCACCATATCGATGACACGGGGGTCGGAGTAAGAGGTCTGGTCCATAACATGGCACCAATGGCACCAGGTGGCGGTTAGGGCCAAGAGCACCGGCTTGCCCCCGGCGTCCGCTGCCCGGAACGCATCATCGCCCCAGTCACACCAGGATATGGCGTTTGTTATAGGCGTTGGCAGTTTCGTACCGTTTCCAGGTGAATCATCGGCGGTATTCATCGCCACAATCTCCAATGATTTGATAGAGGTCCCGGGACTGGCTCAGGACCGAGTCTATTTGGTCCAGGTCTTGCTGATCCATTGAGAAACTAAAAACTCTTGCGTTGTCTTCCCGGTGGTCGGCAACACCCAGCCGGACACCTACAATCACCCCGGCAACGGCTGGGCATTCAAGGACGTAACGTACCGCCACGTCAGCGATGCTGACTTGGTGGCGATCAGCGATCGACCGTAACGTAACCAGCAATTCTTGAAACAAATTCCAGCCGCCCCATGCTTCGATCATACGGATGTACTTAGCCAGGCTGGCGGTATCAAGAGCGGCCCTACTAGGCTCGTGCTGACCCAAAAACCGGTCTGTTAACAACCCTCCGGCAAGGGCCCCGTAGGCCAGCAGGTGGATTCCCTGCCTTTCACAATACTCGGCCATCCGCACCTGAGGCCTGCGATCGATCAGGGAGTATTGCACTTGATTAGATACAATCTCGAAGCCTTGGTCCACTATATTCTGAAGGATCTGTGTGTCGAAGTTGGTTAGGCCGACATGACGAATTTTGCCTTCATTCCGTAGGTCTTCCAGGTGACCGACGGCCTCTAAGTAACGCTCATCCTCGTAATTCCACCAGTGGAATTGGAGTAGGTCGAGGCATTCAACGTTTATTCGTCGCATCGAAATATCGATATTTCCCTCGACCACCTTGCGGTTCATGGGGCCGACGCGGGGCACCCACTTCGTAAACGCTTGGATGTCTGCCAATGCCCCAAGTCCCCGGCTTTCAACCAGCCGTCGGCGGAACTCCCCAATAAAGTCTTCCGCGGGACCGTAGTGGTCGGCCAAGTCCCAAGTGGTGAATCCCAAGTCCAGGTAGTCGAACATGCTCTCCACGGCTTTGTCCGCATCGATATGACCGTGGGCGCCCGACACCTGCCACATGCCGTTGAGGATGCGGCAAGTCTGGAAGTTAGGGGAGAATTCGAACCTGCTGGATGGGGGCAAAGATGGGGCGTGGTTGCTTTCTATAGCTTCAGTCAATAGCGGCCATCCTCTATGGTTCAGTGACTGGCACAAATAGTCACCAAAGGCGACTCACAGCTTCGGACTACTGGCTTGCACTCTTGAGCAGCCGCTGTAGTCGCTATACTCCTATCAAGATCAAGCAAACCCTAATGGCCCAATTTGTGATTTGAATCCGGTCTATGCGTTACTTCCCGGGTTGGCCGGCTTCTCTAAATTTCTTCCAAACGGGGTGTCACGCTATCGATGGCGAAAACTTTATTGCCTAGTGAGGGTATCGGCGCTTTGGAAGGTGCGGGCAACTCCTGAAATTGCCTGGCTAGCCCGAAGCTTTCCTAGCCACGGCAATTGCGTCCGGGAGTGTGAAAGCGCGGTCGTATAGCGCCCGGCCTACAATCGCTCCCTCAGCGCCGGTTTCGGCCAGGCGACCGATGTGCTCTAGAACGGTCACTCCTCCAGAGGCTAGGACGGCCATCCCGGTCCCTCGCACAAGCGCTTCGTTGGCGGCGAAATTGGGCTCCGTCATGGTGCCATCCCTGGAAATGTCGGTGTATAGAAGGCGGATTACACCTAAATCAGACATCTGGTGGGCAAGTTCGAAGACGCTGACGGTGCTCTGTTGAGTCCACCCTTTGATGGCGACTTGACCGTCCCTGGCGTCCACGGCCACCACCATGCATTGGCTGCCGTGCTCACGGCAAAGGGCCTCCACCATCTCCGGATTCTCCACCGCCGCCGTTCCGACCACCACCCGGTCCGCACCCGAAGACAGCAAGCTTTTGGCAGTTTCCAAGCTGCGTATGCCTCCCCCTACCTGAACGGGAATGGTCAATTGTTTCACTATTTCGGCGATGAGGCCCAGGTTCACCAAACGACCCTGAGTCGCTCCGTCCAAGTCCACTAGATGCAAACGAAGTCCGCCTTGTTCTTGCCAGGACAGGGCCACGGACACAGGATCATCGGAGTAAACCGTCTCTTTGCCGAAATCACCTTGGTACAAGCGAACACAGCGACCGGTTTTTAGGTCGATGCTGGGGATTACTTCCATAGTTCAATAGCTAGTTCATTAGCCACTTCTATAGCCGTGATTCCAGAGCCATCAGCTTTCAGCGGTCAGTCGTTGACCGGCGCCAGCGTGCTGCACTGCCATGGCGGCGAAGTTTTTGTAGATGCAAAGTCCCACCGGCCCGCTTTTCTCCGGATGAAACTGGGTTGCCACCAGGTTGCCATTGGCGTAGACGCTGCAGAAGTCCACACCGTAGTTAGTCACCCCAGCCTGGCCGTTGGCATCGTCGGGGACAGCGTAGTAGCTGTGAACGAAATAGAAGTGGCTGTCTTGAGGGATGCCTCTGAGAATAGGGTGATTCTGTTTGAAACGTACGCTATTCCATCCCATATGAGGCACTTTTAATCCGGTGACCAACCGTTTGGCATGTCCCGGTACAATACCAAGACATTGAGCGTCCCCTTCCTCGGTGTGATCCATCAATAGTTGCAAGCCCAAGCAGACACCCATAAAGGGACGGCCCGAGGCCACGTAGTCACGGAGGGGTTGCACCAGCTTGCGGGAATTCAGCGCTGCCATGGCCGATGGCGCAGAGCCCACGCCGGGAAAGACAACAGCGTCCGCAGAGGCAATTTCGGCACAGTCGGAGGTCACGACTGACTGCACACCAACAAATTCGAGGGCTTTGGCGACGCTCCGCAGATTGCCCGAATCGTAGTCGACCACCACTAATTTAATGTCTTGGGTCATCCGCTTAAGTTCCGGTGAGCAGTGGGCTTTTCACTTGACATAACAAAGAACGGGTTGGTCAACTTCGGTCTCCGGTGGCCCTTTTGGGATACAAGAATCGCGGTAGTTCAACTTCGGTCTCCGGTGGCCCTTTCAATAGGCAACTCCCGGTCTTGATACCGGGCAACCACGAATAGCAAATCGCCGATCCGGTTCAAGTAGGTGATTATCAGATCGTTGGTTAATTTCTCGGCCTCACGGAGGGCGACGACCCTGCGCTCTGCGGTACGTATGATGCAACGCGCCAGGTCTATAGCGGCGGACGCCGGCGAGCCGCCGGGAAGGATGAACACATTGGGCATTTCAACATCCTCTTCCAGTCCGTCGATTATCGCTTCCAAGTTCTCCACCATTGCTAGAGTGACGGGCTGGAAGTGCTGTTGGAAAAGCTCGTATTTATCCGGCTCGGTGGCCAACTCGGCGGCGATGGTAAACAACTCTCGCTGTAAGTCCCGCAGCACTTCCTTGACCCTAGGGTCGTCGGTGGTAGCGCGGGCCAACCCCATGGCTGATACCGCTTCGTCGGTGATGCCATATGCCTCGGTATGCAGGTCGTTCTTGGAAACCCGCCCACCGTAAAGAAGGCTGGTCTCTCCAAGGTCTCCAAACTTGGTATAAACCCTTTTCCTGTACGAAGAAGATGACGAGGTCATCGGAATTATCCTAAATTAGAATTGCCGGTTAGCTTCAGGGCCGAAAGCAAAATGTCTGGCCGCGAGTAGACCCGACACAGCTAGAATTGTAGCATGGGGGTTAGATGGGGGATATACTTACTGACCAATGATACAGTCGCTTAGTTTGCTCCAAAGACCGCGTGATATCGCGAGACTGTCCGAAGGCATCGGGCGAATAGGCATTGGTAAGCACAGGTTTAGGCTGGGTCAGGCCGGAATTTCTATGCAAATTTATATGCAAAGGATGTAAATTATGCCGCCCCCTGAGGTCCGAGTTATCGGGGTCCAAGGTATTCCGGAAATACAGTCTGGAGATGACATCGCTGGCATGATGATGGATGCCACCGCCCAGCAGGGCACACCCTTCGAGTCTGGGGATGTGGTCGTGGTCACCCAAAAGGTGGTGTCCAAGGCGGAAGGTAGGGTCATCAGCGTCGAGGGTGTGGAAGCCTCTCCCTTAGCCATCTCTATTACCGAAGGACATCGGCGGGACCCCCGGCACACGGAGCTAATACTGCGGGAAAGCGCTCGCATTGTGCGGATGGACCGGGGCGTGATAATCAGCGAGACCCGCCACGGTTTCTATTGCGCCAACGCCGGTATCGACGCCTCCAACATCCCGGGTTCGGACACGGTTTGCTTGCTTCCGGTGGATTCCGATGTCTCGGCCCGGGGTATCCGGGGCGCAATCAAAAACCGGCTGGGAATCGACGTTGCGGTAATAGTCTCCGACACCTTTGGCCGGCCGTGGCGCAACGGAGCCGCCAATGTGGCCATCGGCGTCGCAGGCTTTGACCCCATGCTCAGCTACGTTGGGCAGGAAGACAGCCACGGCAATATGATGTACACCACCGAGATTGCTGTCGCCGACGAACTGGCTGCCACGGCTGAATTGGTGACCGGGAAAGTCGAGGGCGTGCCGGTGAGCATTGTCCGCGGTTATCCCTACGTTCCCATGGAGGATGCGAGCATCAAGCGCATACTGAGGACCGGCGACAAAGACCTTTTCAGGTAGGTTCTTGGCCGGACTCGGGCACGGCGAACAACGACAACTGAATGGGTCCGGTTTGTTCTTCCGGGGACTGCTGGCTGGTATTGAAAGAGGAAACACCGATGCCCAAGAGACGGAAAGACCGTTCAGGGTTAAGCTCCCGGGACAAAAGCTCCCAGGCCTTTTCCAGGATGGTTTCCTCTGTGGACGTTGGCGCCAACAGGGTTCCCTGGCGGGTGAAAGTCGTAAAGTCAGCCAATCTGGCTTTAACGGTTACTGTCTTGCCCTGTAGGCCGCTACCGTCTAAATGCCGGGCCACATTTCCCGCCAACCGCCCCAATTCTTCCCGCAGCAAGTCCGGTTCATTCAAGTCGGAAGCGAAGGTGGTTTCGGCGCTGACCGACTTGGTTTCCCGGTGAGTGTGAACCGGGTCCCGGTCATCTCCCAAAGCCCGCGCCCGGACCGATTGGGCCCGTACGCCAAAGGTCTTGGCGAACCAAGCCGGAGGCATGGACGCCAAATCGCCGATGGTTTCAACTCCTTCTTTGTTTAACCGGTCCACGGTCTTTGGGCCGATCCCCGAAATCTTGCCTACCGCCAGTGGCGCCAGAAATGCCTCTTCTTCCCCCGGGGGGACCACCACCAAGCCGTCGGGTTTATTCAGGTCGGAACAAATCTTGGCTACCGTCTTGTTGGTGGCCACTCCTACTGAAACCGTTAGCCCCGTTTCATCCTTTACTTGTTGTTTCAAGTCCAAGGCCACTTCCAATGGCCGTTTGCCCGATGCCACCGCTTTGGTAACGTCCAGGTAGGCTTCGTCCATGGACAGTGGCTCAATCAGGTCGGTAACGCTGCGGAATATATCCATAACCTGATTGGAAATTTCCTTGTAACGCCCGAATCTAGGCCGAACGATGATTCCTTGCGGGCAGCGGCGCACCGCCGATTTCATTGGCATGGCCGAATGCACACCAAACACCCTGGCTTCATAGGATGCAGTAGCGACCACTCCCCGATTTTCGGGGCTGCCGCCCACCAGCACCGGCATACCTCGAAGCTCCGGGTTGTCCAGTTGTTCCACGGCAGCATAGAAGGCATCCAGGTCGGCGTGGAGAATGTGGCGTATTGATAGCTGGAAAGTTTCTTGGATTTCGCCGTTATTGGCCATCGCCTCAGCCTGGCAATTAGGCAAATTTCCCTAACGGTCCTATTTTACTCCTTCATGCCTCTGGCGGTCAGCAGCTTATTTACATCTATTTATTGGCACGCCAGCGAGGATATCTAGACAATCCATGCCTCCGGTGTGCTTGACGGAAGGATAATACAATGATATAAACGAGCGATCGTTCGTCTTTAAAAACGAGGCATCGTTTTTTATTATGCAGTTGGTTCTTTGGGGGGCGCGCCAATGCCTAAAGTGTCGGATGCCCATCTGGAAGCCCGGCGCCAGCAAATCCTGGAGGCCGCCGAGGCTTGCTTTTCTCGCCAGGGTTTTCATCAGACCACCATGCAGGACATTTGCCGGGAGGCGGAGCTGAGTCCCGGTGCGGTTTACCGTTACTTTTCCAGCAAGGAAGACATCATCGCCGCCAGTTGCCGGGCCTGCAGCCAGCAGAACTTAGCGCGCATCCAAAGCGCTGCGGAACAAAGCGACGACCCTTTGGTGGTTCTGGACATGCTTGTCGATTTGGACTTTGGGTGGCTGGAAAAGCCCGAAGCGCAGGACCACCTACGTTTGAACATTCAACTCTGGGCGGAGGCGTTGCGGAGCCCCCAGGTCATGGACTCGTTCCAGCAGGCTAACTTCGAAATCTACCGGGTGGCGTTGACCGGTTTGCTGGAACGAGCCCAAGCACAGGGGCAAATAGACCCTTTGTTGGACTCTGACGCAGCAGCCCGGGTGTTGCTTTCTTCCTGGCACGGCTTGGTGCTGCAAAGGGCTTTCGACCCGGAGGTGGATGTCTCAAAGTATGTATCCGTGTTGAAAGCGATGTACCGGGGCAGTTTTTCCACCGGTGGGCCGGGGAAACCATCTCCGACCAATAGCCGGAATAGGTGGCCGGAATAGATAACAAACCGGTCCCGTTGACTCGAAGCAGGCACATTTGTAGGGGAGGACCGTCATGTCAGTGAACCTTTCCACCGAATCCATAGCCCGAGCGTCCAGCCGGAGGCCGTGGATTACCGTGGGGATATGGGTTGTGTTGTTCGTTATTGCTGTGCTTTTGCGAGGCAGTCTGTTAGAGGATGCAATTACGACCGAGTTTGCGATCACCAACAATCCTGAGGGCGTCGTCGGCAAGGAACTTATAGAAGAAAAGCTGACCGGACCCAAAGGCACCAATGAAGTGATCATCATCCAGTCTCAGAATCTGACCGTAGACGATCCCGAGTTTCGGCAATTCGTCAACTCCATTCAGGTTAAAGTTGCTGGGTTGGGGCCGGAGATTATCCGGCAGGAATCGCTGTTAAGTTATTTTCAGACACCAGCTGAATTTCTCGTTTCCCAAGACCGGCGCACCACAATCATGCCATTCACCATGTTCGGGGATGTGGACGTTGCAAGCGACCACATAGAGAGCGTCGCCGACTTGGTGGACGGTTTCTAAGGGGACCCCGATTTCAAAGTCCTGATGGTCGGCTAAGCAACTGTCGGGTTGGACTTTCAAGAGGTATCCCAGAAAGGACTGCTTAAAGGGGAGGTCTTTGGAGCGCCAATTGCGCTCATTATTCTGATTTTTGTTCTAGGCGCCCTGATTGCGGCCGTCATACCGCTGATCATGGCCGTAATGGCGATTGTGATTGCGATGGGTCTGGCGGCTCTGGCGGGTCAGGTTTTCGAACTTTCCTTTTTCGTCGAAAACATGATCACCATGATAGGGCTGGCGGTGGGCATAGACTACTCGCTATTCGTTGTGTCCCGGTACTGGGAAGAGCGGTCCAATGGCTTGGATAAATTGGAAGCTATCGCCCGAGCGGGCGCCACTGCCAACCGTACAGTGGTGTTCAGCGGCATGACCGTCGTGCTGGGTTTCATCGGCATGCTGCTAGTGCCTTCCAACGTTTTCATAGGTATCGGCCTAGCCGTTATATTCGTGGTGGTAGCGTCGGTGCTGGCCGCCATGACCTTGTTGCCCGCTATTTTGAGCCTGTTGGGAGATAGGATAAACAAACTCTCCGTTCCAGTTATCGGTAAAACCCTATCAAGGTTTGACGAATCCCAAGAAGGCGGCTTTTGGGACCGGATTTCACGGGCCGTGATGGGAAAACCCATAATCAGCCTGGTTTTGGCCGGCGGTCTTTTGATAGCCGCTGTATTCTTTTTCTTCGATATCAAAACCGGCGCGTCGGGTGTCGCATCCTTCCCCGACGGCATCGAGTCGAAGGAGGGTTTTGAGATTCTGGACCGTGAGTTCTCGGCGGGGAGGTTACGCCTGCCGAGATAGTGATCGAGGGCGACATAGACTCGGAAGCGGTGCAAGCGGCCATAGGAAGGCTCTCCGCTGCTTTGGAAACGGATGCAGCCTTCGGTGACCCCAAGCCCTTAAACATCAGTTCAGACGGGGAGTTGGGCTTGCTGGCAGTGCCCGTAAGTGGCGATTCCTCTACACAAGCCACCATCGCCTCGATAAAACGACTGCGCAGCGAATATGTGCCAGTGGCATTCCAAGGCGTTCCCGCCGAGGTCTACGTTACCGGGGAGGCGGCTCTAAACATCGACTTCTTCGACATGTCCAAAAACGCCGCAAAGGTCGTTATTCCTTTCGTGCTGGCAGTTAGCTTTTTGCTGCTAATGATTATATTTCGCTCGATTGTCATTCCCATTAAAGCGATCATTCTCAACCTACTATCGGTAGGCCCCAGATCCACCGCCTAAAACCAAAAAGACCTCGTTGGCACCGGTCAACAGAGGCGGTAAGATGGCGGTAATTGAGACCAAACCATCACCAACGAG
>MUCU01000065.1 GCA_002817055.1 SAR202 cluster bacterium Io17-Chloro-G7
GTATTTGGGACCGGGTGGCCCTTGCCGTCATGCGCCGCCCAGCCGTGAGTCTCCTTTTGGCCGGGGGGTTGCTGGCCGCTGCGGCCATACCATATTTCAGCATCAACACCGGAAACTCGGGGGCCAGCAGCTTCCCGGAGGACTTCCGTTCCCGGCAGGGCTTTGAGGTACTTCAGGCCGAGTTCGGGTTCGGCGCAAATGCCCCGGCGGAAGTGGTGATCGATGGCGATATAGCTTCGCCGGAAGTCCAAGATGCCATCGCCAGCGTTCGAGCTTTGCTCCTCACCGATGAAATTTTCGGCGCACCCCAGTTGGAGGCGAATGACGCTGGGGATTTGGCACTTCTATCGGTACCGCTGAAAGGCGATTCATTGAGCGAAGACACCATTGAAGCGATAAGGACGTTGCGAGATGAAATCTTGCCACAAGCGTTTGCTGGCGTTCCCGCTGCGGTCGTGGTGGGAGGAGTGACGGCTGATGCGATCGACTTTATTGACACCGCCGAATCCTATCAGCCCCTGGTAATCGGTTTTGTTCTGGGTCTAAGCTTCCTGCTCTTGATGTTGGTGTTCCGGTCCATCGTCATACCGGCGAAAGCGATTATCCTAAACCTGCTTTCCGTCGGCGCCGCCTACGGCCTACTGGTGCTGGTATTTCAGAAAGGTGTGGGCAACGAATTGTTCGGCTTCGCCCAGGTGGATGTTATTCAATCGTGGATCCCGCTAATGCTGTTCGCCATATTGTTCGGACTTTCCATGGATTATCACGTGTTCCTGTTAAGCAGAATCCGAGAGCGCTTCTTGCAGACAGGTGATAACACGGAATCGGTGGCTTTTGGACTACGGACAACCGGTGGGTTGATCACCGGCGCTGCGTTGATCATGGTAGCGGTGTTCGCAGGGTTTGCCGCCGGCGATTTGGTGCAGATGCAGCAGTTCGGCTTCGGCATGGCGGTAGCGATTCTTCTGGACGCTACCATAGTTAGGACGGTGCTGGTGCCGGCGTCTATGAAGCTATTGGCCAGCAAGAACTGGTACCTTCCCGGATTCCTGCGGTGGCTCCCCGACGTGGGCATTGAGGGCGGAAGTTCATCCTCAGCCGGCTTGGCGGCCAACGGTTCGCTGACCCCACAGCCGGCGGGGGGTGATGATTAGGTTCGTACGCAATCTTATCTAACGTCGATATAACGCTAAAGGCCGACGGGTGCAGGACCTGCCGGCCTTTGGTTGTTTTCGAACCAGGTCAACCAGCAAATGATGCTGGCTTTTGACATGGCTACCTGGCAGCTACCCCCACTCTAAGCGTATTTCTTGACGGCAGCCTCAATGCTGGGCCCCGCCTTTTCTAAGTCCTCGGCCGACATGCAAGGATGTATCTCCACTCTGGCGTTGAAAGCCAGGAACCAAGGCTCAGCTATAGACGGTATCTGGGAAGAGTCATCTATGTTGACCACTATGAAACCGGTCCTTTGCCCATTATCCTCGGCGAAGTAGGCCGCCTCAGGCTTGAGGTCTTCCAAAATCGCATGAATTTTGGGCCCAAGGCTCCCATCTTTAATTGTGGCATTGCCCTCAGCGTTTGGAATGTTGATTTTCATAAGAATTCTCATGTGCCCTACAAAATGGTTATTTGCGTCCGTTCCCAGGCTGTAATAGGCGCGGCTTCGGGCCGATGATACCATCCACCGGCGATCTCTGGCAATTCGCCTCACTCCAACCGCAAGTTGCGCCGATTTTCCGGCTCTTTTCCCACATACATACCCGATTTCCTCACTCAGAGACGGGCATGGCAAGCATAAAATATATAATAAGCGGTATAAGCTGCGGCTTGCTTTTATTCGGGCACCTGTGTGATAAAATTGGTCAGGGGAAAAATCATGCAGAAATGCCCGCAATGCGGGAAAGAAACTCGAGAGGGAGCCAAGTTCTGCCCCGGTTGCGGCAGTGACTTGTCATCCCCAGCGACAAACCCTGACCTTCCCATTGCCGCCAATATTCCTGCGGGCGACTTGATGCGCCGCTTGGACGCCGGGCAGATGCAGGGCATGTTCAACAAGCGAGTCGTGGTTGAAGAAGGCCAGACCGCTCTGTTGTTTCTAGCGGGACGGCTGGACCAGACCTTGGGGGCTGGTAGTCACTCCATCGGCAACATACTTTCTTCCCGCACTCGGGACGCTTCGGTCGTCGTTTTCCAAACATCGGATATTCCCGTGGACGTATCCATCTCAAGGCTTCTGACCTCCGATCCTCTGCCGCTGTCCCTGGAATTTCGCTTGTCGCTCAAGATTGAAGAGCCCATGCGGTTCATGACCAACCTGACCGGCGGCGCCCAATTCTATACCGCCCAGAACCTTTCCGCAGCCCTCTACGCTCCCCTGGAATCAGGCTGCGAGTCATTCATTAACGCTCGTTCCATTCATGAACTTGGTGTGGGCGAGTCGGCCAGCCGTGACTTAGTATTGTCGCTGTCTTCGGAACTCGACCAGGTTGCTTCCCGTTGGGGCTTACGGTTGATTTCGACTGAGGCCGTCAGGATCCAATGCGAGGCTTGGGACGACATTACCCAAACTCGTACCAACTACTTCGTTGCGGCGTCGGAAGAGCACGCCGAGTTGGAAGGCCGAAAGCGCCTCTTCGACGTGCTGCAAGAATCACAAATTCAGACCCTGGCCGAGGAAACACTGACGGTGGTAGGGGTCGAACAACGATTGTCCCTCTGGGAGCGTATGCGCCAGGCCATGTTGGCCAAATCCAAGGGGGAAGTCCAAACCCAGGCCGAGTTGGAAGATCTAATACGGCAATCCGACAAAGACAGTTTGCTAAAGGACGATGGGTTTCAGCAATTGCGCCGGACCATGGCCGAAGGCAAGGAAGACCAGGAGAAATCCAGGGCATTTTTACTGAGACGAGTGGAATCCGAGGGTGAGTATGAACTTCAAAAGCTGGACCTGGGGCACCGGTTCGGTCTTAGCCGGGAGCGATTGTCCTTTGAGGTTGCTTCCGCTCGCCAAGAAATGGAAGGCCGCTGGGATTTGGAACTGCGACGGGTGGAAGTGGAAATCGAGCACCAGCGCCGCCTAAATGAGTTCCGGCGGGGGCAAGAAAGCCAGGACCAAGAATCGGGGAACCAGTCTCGTATCGGGGAAGCCCGCACCCGCTCCGCCATCGCAGGAATGGAAAGGGAATCAGACATGGAGGACATGAATGGGCTTCTGGATATCTCGGAGAGGAATAAGGAGATCAAGCGCCGGGACGAACAAGAGCGCCAGTTGTTCCAACTTGAGGCGGAGCGCAGCCGCCAGGAAATGGAACTTCGAAACAGCGAACACCAAGTCGAGTTAAGCATCAGGGAATCACGGGCCCAACACTCTATGGAGTTGGAGCGAATAGAAGCCCTTTCCGCAGCTGGAATCGAAACATTGATCGCAGTCTCCGGCCCAGACCAAGCCCAATTGTTGGCCCAACTGGCAAGCACCAGAGCCCTTTCCACCTGT
Source organism: SAR202 cluster bacterium Io17-Chloro-G7 (assembly GCA_002817055.1). The sequence continues at coordinate 3,494 of MUCU01000065.1, forward strand.
TCGCCCCAGCAGATTTTGGCCATGCAGGCCGAGTCCAACCCCCAAGTGGCCGACGCCCTGAAGGAAATTCTTACCGCTACCGCCGCCGACGGTCAACTTGAGCAATATGAACGGCTGGTGGCGGAATTAAAAGAGAACGCACAAACCAGCCGGGAAGATTACCAAAGGAACCTGATTACATTAAACGAAATGTTCAACAAAGCCTTGGACAGCGTGAAGGACACTGCGGTTGCGTTCAGCTCATCCGCAGCGGTGGCGCGGGGGCCGGCCACTCCGCCCCAACCGGACCTGCGCCCACATGCGGCCCCTAACGGCACCATTACCTTGATGTTCACAGACATCGAAGGTTCCACTGCCATGAATCAACGTTTGGGTGATGTTGCGGCCCAAGCCATACTCAGAGACCACAACGATATTTTCCGGAGAGAATTGGGGATTTTCCAAGGATTTGAAGTCAAGTCGATGGGCGATGGGTTTATGCTTGCCTTCTCCAGCGGGCAAAACGCGGTTGACTGCGCCGTCGCCGTTCAGCGTTCCCTAGCGGCATACAACGTCTTGCATACTGTTGAGCCCCTGCTGGTGCGCATGGGCTTGCACGCAGGAGACGCAATAAAAGAAGGGGACGACTTCTTTGGCAGGAACGTCATCATGGCTTCTCGCATTTCAGCCAAAGCCAGCGGCGGTGAAATATTAGTCTCGTCTCTGTTCAAGGAAATGACCGAAAGCGTGGCGGACCTTAGCTATGGTGAACCCCGGGAAGTGGAGCTAAAAGGGCTAGCTGGATTGGCCAGAGTTTATCCCGTATCGTGGGAAGAAGTGTAGCCAAACGGGATTCAACAAATATATTTTTGTGGCGCGGCTTGCCTATAAAGAAACGGTCTGCTAGCATTTTTTAAATTGTTAAAATTAAACTAACCGCATTACAGATTACGTAGACATGCGGTGAAAATTTGTCACGGACGCAACGATAAACCCTTCTTGATAAACGGGATAACGATAAACAGGATTACCCGGAATAATTCCGAGGAGACGGGACATGAGTCAACGCCCTACCCCTAACTCCGGCTCATTAAGCGATATTGAAGGCGCACTGCAGATTGCGGATTGCACTCCTGTTTCAGACCTTCCCGGGTTATTCGGCAAATCCGTGGTGGTAGGGCCGGAAGAGACCGGCTTTCTGACCTCGAATGGAAGTGTGCTCCGAGAATTGCCCAGCGGCGCGCACAAAGTGGGGTGGTCGTTCTTGGGCTGGGGAAGCGGTGGCCGGGAAGCAGTCAAGCTCCACAACCGACCGTTCGGCTTAAGGTTGGAGTTCTCCAGCTTACTCTCCAAGGGATATGAGTCCTTAGACGCGGTCATCCACACCACGGTCTCCCTATCGGCCCCTTCCTTGTTCTACAGCACCGTAATGCGGGGCTTGCAACGCCTGACCTCTTCCCAATTGGGGTCTGCTTTGGGCGCCAGCATAAGCGACCTCATGCAGGTTAAGGTAACTGAAAACGACGGCCAGGCCCTTCGCCACGATAAATCCGTACAAGATAGCCTCATGCGGGAACTGGAGCCCCACTTGAAAAGGCTTATGGAGGAGCGTGGATTGACGCTCCAGAGCGTCGACCTAGTTGCTTTCAACAATCCGGAGGAAGGCGGGGAACTGTTGGACGAATTGGCCGAGGTAGAAGACCTGATCTCTCGAGGGGTTAAACCCGGCCGGGAAGACATTCAGAGCCTGCTAACCCGGCTACGCACGATTGGGATAGCCACCCCGGAGATGGTCGAAAGAGCCCAATTGCTGTTTGACGGCGGCACCAATGACGCATTCTTCGCCGTCATGAGGGACATTAGCACCGCTTCCCGCCGCCGGTTGGAAGCGAAGGTGGCCGACCGGTCGGAGCGCCTTTCCAATATGATGAACCTTCAAGATGGTGGATCGGCTGGAGTAGCTGCTGCCGCCAAGGAGAAGGTGTTGGGATTGGTAGGTCCGGTCTGCGCCGTGGTGGGCGTGGTTGTAAAAATAGTCACAACCAGCACCGAAGGATGGTTCGTGCTGGTTGGCGGCTTAGCCGCTGGTGTTCTGGCAATCTTCGGATATGTAGTGCTTCGGGCAAAACGGTTGCTAGGTCGAAGGCAGGAAGGCGATATTGTTATCCGGCTCGACAAGTGGGCTAAGAAGAACAGCATGGCCACTGACGACTTGGTCCGTCGGCAGATGGGCCGGGAATTCTCAAACAGTCTGGCCGACGTTAAAGACGCCAAACTGGCCGCATTCAAACAAGAAAAGAAATCCGTCGCTGACTCCCTGGGCGATCTGGAAAACCGCATGGACCTCTTGCGCACCGAAGTGGAATCCGCTCCGGCCGCCTCGACCATAGTTTCCGCTAAAGGGTTCCCGACAAAGCGAATTTCCAGGCTGGTGAATTTCGAAGAGGAACTGTTGCGGGACGCGCGGAACCTTTCCATTAGGTCCCAGGCCGCCAAAGAGACCCTCACCGATGACGAGGTACAGGCGTTGCGGATTGGACTTGATAATTTCCAACGCACATTCTCCAAGCGCGTACCAATGCTGGAAGGGTTCAGAGAGCTTTAAAGATTTACAAGCCGATAACTTTTTGCGGCATGAATCTAATCAATCCAGTAAAACCCCCGCACAAGTCACCGTCAGTAAAAGAGAGGAGAGACCATGGCCGCCACAATTCAGAACAACCGGTGGGTCCGACAACCTGACGATTTGGCCGTACAACTCAGGGAGAAGCAAATATCCGACTTTTTTGCTGCCTGGATTGCCATCGAGGAAGGTACCACAGGTTTGCTCTTGGTCCATGGGCGGTACGACCAACGACTCGACCCAGGCCAGCACGTCATTGAAGGCTTCATGGGTGGCCATGGTAAAAAGACCCTGGTTCTGGTCAACTTGGGCGAAGTGATGCTCCACATTACGTTGCCCCGACTCTTGACCAAAGACCCGGTGCCTTTTGGCGTGGAAACCGCAATAACGCTGCGGTTTAACCCCGGAAGAGAAGCCCTTTTCCTCAGCAACTTCATGTCGGGCCGGGAAGAACTGGGCGCCAGCGACATGCGCCGCCTTGTGTACCCGGAAGTTAACGAAGCGGCTCAAGACTGGGCGAGCAAATACACCATCCGGCAATTGGCCGAAGACCTTTCACTTAGGAACGACCTGGCGATGGCCCTGGAATCGCATATCCGCCCGGTCCTTGACCGGTACGGGCTTACCTTTGGGCGCATGGAGGTCCGAGATTTCAAGTGCGAGATTTGGGATAAATCCCTAAACCTGAGAGTAGAGACCTCCCTGCAAGTCACTCAAGAGCAGGCCGAACTGGAGGGACGTAAACGCTTGTTCGACCTGGCCGTGGAGACTGACATTCAGGACGTGACCGAGGAAACCCAGGCAACCGCTACCTACGAGAAGCGCATCCAACTGTGGCAACGCATGAACCGGGCCGCCAACCAGGAGCAGATGGACAAAATCAGCTCCGAAGCCGACCTTGTCACATTCATCCGTGACACCGACAAGGACCGGTTGCTTAAGGAGGACGAGTATGAGCGTTTCAAAGTCGCCCTCCGGGACGCTGGTGAGGACCATGAGCGGATGCGGTCCCATTTCCAGCGCGTCGTGCAGATGGAGGAGAACTACGATTTCCGCCGCAAAGAACTGGCCCTAGACAATACCCTCAGCAGAGAACAACTTGAGGGCGAAATGGGCCTCGAACGCATTCGGGTAGAAAGCCAACTGGAGACCGACCTCAAGCGCACCGACCTGATATTGGAGCGGCAGCGGCGGGAGAATGAGCACCAGCGGACCGAAGACGACCTGGAAAGCGCGGCCCGTTGGGAGCGAGAATTGAAGCAAGCCCGGACCGAGTCCGAAGCCCAAGGCGTGGACCGTGAGTCCCAGCGGCTTGATGGGGAATTGGCAATAGCCCTGCAAGAAAAGCAGTCGGCACAACAGCGCTTGGACCAACAGGAATCCATGCGATTGCAGCAAGAGCAGCAGAATGCGGACCAAGAGCGGACCTTAACAGCCCAGGAAGCCGAACTGAATATGAGGCTCCGAGAGCTGAAAGAACGGCATCAAATGGAACTGGAGTCCACCCAATCCATGGATGCGGTATCAATTCACACGCTGATAGCGGTGGCTCCTGGGGAGAAAGCGCCCCTCCTGGCCGAATTAGCCAAGACGGAAGCCTTTAAGACGATGAGCCCAGAGCAAATTCTTGCCATAGCAGCTGAGAAAAGCCCGGAGTTGGGTTTAGCGCTGGGCGAGATGGCTGCCCACGGCGACAGCGAGCAGGCCAAGGCCATGTATGAGCGCTTGATTTCAGAACAAAAAGAATCAGCCTCAGAGGCGCGGGAGCGCCAACGTGAAATGACACAAACCATGCAGGAAATGTTCAACAAAGCCCTGGAAACCCAAGCCCAGGTTTCTTCGGCCTTTGCCTCCGGTGGAGGACAAGGCGCCCAAGCGCCTCAAGCCCAAGCCGGAAGCGCCGGAGCCACCCCGGCGCCCGTAGGCGAACGCGTCGTGGTGTGCCGCCGTTGTCAGCAAGATTCCCCTGTGGCAACCAGGTTTTGTCCCAATTGTGGAGATACCTTGATGGTAGACACTCGGTAGCAACTCCACATCATTGCTAGCTGCTGCGTTTTTGTTCTGGGATTTGTTTGTGAACTTGATTTTTGAGGCTGGCCAAAGACCTTGCCGGAGTAGTTACGAAAATCGGGCGCCCACTATTCACCAACTGCATCAGGATCCACCGCCTATCGCCCAATTCCAGGTCTTTCACCCTGAGAAACTCCTGCCTCATTTTGAAAACATTAGTGTGCCCCGGTGCTGGAAGATTAGATAAGCAGGCTGTTTACTAGAAATATATACTTTCATAGTATCTCCGGGTATCTCCGGGTATCTCCGGGTATCTCCGGGTATCTCCGGGTATCTCCGGGTATCTCCAGGTATCTCCGGTACTCATCCAAGGCTTGACGCTTGGTTTTAGGAAAATACTTCAAGGACGCCCGTGGCAGAAGACCTAGGCAATCCAGAAGACCCCGGCAAGTAAGAAGATCAGTTCGGCTTTACCCCAGAGGGTGAATCCCTGGGCTATATCTCCTTGGAGCAGGCTAGGGTCGAGGCCATGCGCACCGCTCGAGACCAGCCCGGAGACTACGGTCAAGGGTTTGCTGGAGCCCGAATGGTGTTCGATGTTGTCCAGCAAGAAGAAGGCGAAGACTTCTACATCGTTATCCTCTCCATACGTCCCGAGGGCGACTTCAACGGGCGTCCCGGGCAAGAACAGTTCTTCATCGAGAAAGAGGGGAACGTCGCCCATCGTCAAGTACTCAGCCTGCCCCGTAGAGGAAAAGGCGGTTTTCCCAAGCTCCAGGCAGGCATCGGTATAGTAATCGCTGCGATCGCGGTCTTTCTTTTCCTGGTTTTCTTCGCCGATGACAAAGGCAAAGACCAGCCACCTCCGGAGGCGACCACCCCAGCGACTCAACCCGCTTCAACAACCCAGCCAACCAAAGAGCCCGCTACGCAGGCGCCTGCCATAACATTGACCCCGACCAATACGCTGCCTCCCACGGTCTCTTCCGAGGTTGTCCAAAATAATGAGGTTGTCCAAACTAATGACGACCACGGCGACTTTATGGAGACCGCGTCATTCATTGTCGAAGGGGGAAACCCCGGAGTTATCGACTACCCCAATGATTTCGATTATTTCAAGTTTTCGGCCCGAGCCGGAGAGACGTTCTCTATTGAGGTGGAACTGGATACCCACCCCGACACCAATATTCTCCTTTTCGACCAGGACGGTGTTTTCCTAGGTGAAAACAACGACTTTGAAGGCTTGGGCCGTGGCTCGGGGATGGTTTTTGAGGCACCATTCGATGGCAATTTCTTTGTGGAGGTCCGCTCTTTGAACCAGAGCGCCGATACGGGTTCTTATAACCTTTACTTTACGTTTCTGGGCGATTCTCAAACCGAGGACGACCACGGCAACGTTATGGAAACTGCGTCTTTCATCGAAGAAGGAAAGAACTCCGGCGTTATCGACTACCCTGAAGACCTAGACTATTTCCATTTCTCGGTAGAATCCGGAGACGTTTTCGCCATTGAGGTGGAACTTGAGACTCACCCCAACACGGTTGTCGTTTTGTTCGACGAGAATGGAGAGTTCCTTGGTGAAAACGATGACTTCGAAGGATTGGGTCGCGGTTCGGGGATAATTTATGCGGCGCCATTCGGCGGCGAATATTTCGTGAAAGTCTACTCGTGGGATCAAGGCTCCGACACAGGGTCCTATAACCTTTATCTTACTTACCTCACTAGTGTCAGTTCCGCAGACGACCACGGAAGCACGATCGAAGCTGCTACAGAAATGGGCCCGGGTTCAATTTTCGGAGAACTCGAGACTCCTGAAGACTTGGACTTTTTCCGCATTTTCTCCGAAGCAAACTCCACATATGTGGCTGAAGTAGCCCTGGAATCCCACCCCAACACGGGACTAACCCTTATGGACCGCAACGGCACCCCGATTCAAGAGAACGACGATGCCCAGGGCCTGAATGGCGGTTCTCGTATAATTTGGAGAACCCCGCCCATCGAGACTGAGTATGTATTGAAGGTCAACTCGATGGACTCGGCAGGGGGTACAGGCAGTTACATCCTCTATGTCGAACCCATTCCAGACCAACACGGGAACTCCATGGCCTTAGCTACTGAGATAATTCCCGGAAATAATTATTTCGGGTTAGTTTCACCGTCCGACGACCTGGACTTCTTCCGGTTCTCTGCTCAAGCGGGTGAATCATATGTGATCGAAGCGGTCTTGGACGGTCACCCCGACACCGTTTTGACGCTTTACCAGGCCAGAGGCCTGCAAGTGGATGCCAACGATGACGGCGAAGGAATGGATGGCGGCTCCCGACTTAACTGGACTGCGCCGTCATCAGGTGACTACTTTATCCCACATTTCCCATATGGCTGAAAATCTCTCTGAGTAATTCGTCGACTTTATTTCAGCCATTGCCCATTTATGAGACGTTAGCCGTTAGCA
>MUCU01000066.1 GCA_002817055.1 SAR202 cluster bacterium Io17-Chloro-G7
AGAAGGCATCTAATTTCCTTGGCCTGCTCCAATTAGCTTGTGCACTCCTGTGGTACCGCCGACAGTGGCGGCTGCTGTTTTGAGATAGTTTCTTAGATAACACACATATGATGCGAAAATCTCACATCCGATTTCCTCACCGGAATTGTAACGGGCGTGGGAGAAAAAAGCCAATCCTGATTTTGATATCGATTTTACATCAAAATCTCAATCTAGTATCACTACCATGATCAGAAGTTGCGGGGCGGCCATAGGCCCGTTTCCCTTGGCCCTGCTTCACGATTTGTCCGGTTCCTACTCGAACGGAATACTGGTGACGATGAGCCTGCCGATTCTATCATTGAGAAGCATATTTCTAGCCCGGCCTACTGTCCAAGCAAAGGAATACCCAATAATGAACGATGGGCCAATTCAGCCGCCTGGTCTCAATCTCTCCGGTCTCAGGCTCAAATATAATCAAGCCTACTGTTTCACGAATTTTTGCACCCTCTGGTTGGCCGTATCCACGGCGTAAATGTCACCCCGGGAGTCGGTATAAACATTGTGTCCGTACTCGAAAGTACGCCCCCGAGCCAGCAGGTTCCCGTCCAGATCCAGAATACTAATTCGAGGAATTTGATCGGTGACATAAACCGTCTGGTTGACGTCGATGTGAACCCCCATAGGGCCCTTGAAATCAGTCCACTGGTCCAGGAAGTCGCCATCTGGGCTGAACACTTGGACCCGGTTATTCTCCCTGTCGCACACGTACACCCGGCCGTCCGCCGCAATGCGGATGCTATGAGGGACTATAAATTCGCCCGGGCCTCTGCCCGGCCCACCAAAGGACGCTACGTAATCGCCACCAGCAGTGAACCTGTGTACCGAAGAGTTTCCATAGCCGTCGCTAACATAAATCTCGCCCGATGGAGCGACGGCTATATCCGAAGGGTGGTTGAAGGGTGCCTGCATCGCCGCCCGGTGCCTCTGTCCCAAGGCCATTATCAACTCGCCTCCAGTGGTGAACTTCAACACTTGGTGGGAATCCCGGTCGGCCAGGTAAACGCCGTCGTCGGGGCCGATGTAGATATGATGAGCATCTTCCAACTCGTTTTCCCGCCTAGGCCAAGCCGACAGGAACCCACCGCTGGAGTCGAAAACTAGGACCGGCGGACCCTGACGCTGAAAGACGTATACCCTGTCTTGGGAATCAACCGCCACGGCGCTGGGCGTCTGAAATATCATGCCGGAAGGAAGCTGGGCCCAAGCCGGTTGATACTCGTAAACATAGTCCCCCATTCCAATGATTACAGCCATCAACAGCCTCCCATTGGCTTAAAATAACCTGGCTTGAACCAGCCAAACTACCTTATCCAGACCCGCGTCAGATTAACAACTGTGCCCAGGTTATGCCCGGGTTATTATGCCCAGGTTATATAGAAAGCTCGAATATTACCCCGAATTTGTCTCCCAAATCCAATCGCACCGGGCTCTTGTCGGATTCCAGGTCGGTATAGGTAACACTGTAATCGTGTTTGAAGTCGACAACCTGAGACGGGTTGGGGTCCGAGTTGATGACCGCAAAGGTTGCCCCCGGCGGAGCTAGAACGTACCGGTGCAACGAGTGCCAAGTCCCCACTGCAAACGAGTACCCTTTTTCCGGGTCTATCAGGAAAGCCCGCACTTGCTCCGGTTGGGGGATAGCAAGCTGGTCATCGGGGTTGGTCGGCGCCGCCACCGCGACCACTGCCGGAGCGCCGCCCAGTTGAATGAAACTTTGGGTGACGCCAAAGTGCCTTTCCAACTGCCAGAATGTGCGGCCTTGGAAAGGTTGCCACAGAGCGCTGAGCGTTGTCCGCCCTTCGGCATGGTAGGCCAACGGAGAGATTATTCGCTCTCCGGAAGGCCGTTCCGTAATATCTATCAGCTCCCCAAATGGCGCAAATGACTCGGCGGTCATCGGTCCGACTACAAGTTTATGAGTCTTGGCCATCGTCTCTCCCAGCAATTTGTCGTGTTTGCCCGTAGCCGGAACGCTACTGTCCCATGTCCGGAGTTACTGCCCTATTTATCAGAGCCACTTCTGGAACCACTCCAGTGTGCGGGCCATGTACTCCTCCCGCATCTTGGGATGTCCCATTCTGGGAAACACGTGGGAGCAATCGGGGAACCGAACGAACTCCACTTCTTTACCCAAGCGCTTCAACACCTGAAAATATTCCTCGCTCTGGGAAATCGGGCAACGCCTGTCGGCTTCGCCGTGGAGCAGCAGCACCGGAGTATTTACGTTTGCGGCGTAGGTTATGGGAGAGCGCTTAAGCAACTTTTCGGCCGAGTCCATCAATGTCCCTCCCCACTGGGACTCGCCGAAACTGATGCCTATGTCCGAAGTCCCATACATGCTGTACAGGTCAATACAAGGGGCTCCCACCACCGCAGCCTTGAAGGTGTCGTTATGGCCCACGGTCCAACTAGTCATGAAACCGCCGTAGCTGTAACCATGAATTCCCAAGCGAGTTTCATCCACGTAGGCCCTTTGGGCCACATCTGACACAGCCGTCATCAAGTCTTGATAGTCCTCTCCTCCCCAATCATCCAGTACCGACATCATGAAACTCTTGCCATAAGTCGACGAACCCCTGGGGTTGACCGCCAAAACCAGAAACCCGGAGGTAGCCAACACCTGCTGTACAGGGTTAAAAGCGTCGTAAAACGCCCCGTTGGGGCCACCGTGTATATCCAGGATCATCGGGTACTTCTGACCACGGTCGAAGTTGGGCGGAAACCAGAGGCGGCACTCCAACTCCAAATCCTCTCTCTGCACGAAGAACTTTTCCATCCTCGCCGCCGGGTGCTCGTCCAGATACTCCCGGTTAACTTCGGTCAGTTGCTCACTGGCTGTCGAAACCAGGTCCAAATAATGAATCTCCCCCGGCGAAGCAGGGAAGGTAGCCTGGACAACCGCAGAGTTGGCGTTCTCGTCCACGCTGAGACCGGTGCTTTGCCAACCTCCACCACCGGAAGGACGCGGTCTGCCCCCAGACGCCGAAACCTCCAGCAAGTAGGTCTCGCCCTTGGTGTCTCCCAAAAACAGCACCCGGTCATCCTTAGTCCAGCAGATTTCCGGTGAGCGGTTGTAGACGGGGAAGCTCAGGGATGGCCGGACCGAGTCGTCGGTAATGGGACGGGGGGACTTCCCAGGCTCCAATACGTAAAGTATGGACTGCCAGGCGGCCATGCTCTCGGGCATATCGGACCCGGCCACCAGCAAACGGGTTCCGTCGGGCGACCAGGTTATGGCGCCCACGTCATACAACGCCTGGGACCACATTTCCGGTTCGCCACCGTCCACCGGCACCACATAGGCCTCGGTCAACGCTCGCTCGTCCCGGTCCTCCCGCCGACCGGAAATAAAGGCTATGCGGGAGCCGTCGGGACACCACGCCGCTGCCATGTCGTCCCAGTCCCCGTCGGTAAGCTGGCGAGGCGCTTCCCCGTCTACGCCCACAACAAAGAGGTGAAAGTGGGCATCTCCCCGCCAGCCCAGAGTGTCGTATCTGTACCGTATTCTTTTTATGACCTTCACTTGTGGGAATTTGCCGGCATCAGAATCCGGGGCTTCAGCCTCCGGGTCCACATCGGCGGTTAAAACAATCTGCCTACTGTCCGGCGACCACGAGAAGTCACGCACTCCCAGGGATATCTCCGTCAACTGCCTGCCTTCGCCGCCACCGGTTCCAATCACCCAAACCTGGCTCTGCTGACCATCCATTCGCCGCAAGAAGCCCACGGTTTTGCCGTCGGGACTAAAGCGCGGGGCAGAGTCTCTTTGACCCTGAGTAAACTCCTCTGCTTTTCCACTGCTCAGGTTCATCAGCATTACCCGCGATCGGCTCTCCATGCTGTCTCGATCAATCCACGACAAGGAGTAAACCAACGTGGAGCCATCGGGGGAGATGCTGGGGTCGCCTACGGACTTCAAGCGGTACGCAACGTCTGGCGAAATCGGTGCAGTCATGAACCCTCCCAGGCAATAAAGAGTGGGACGACAGTGGTCTGATGACTAGACAACGTCAAAATCAGGGTAGAGTTGCCCGATGATTCTACCACAATGGGCCAGGCAGAATTCCCGGTTAAATCCGAGTTTTGGGGACCGGTCTCGGCTGTAACCGTTGCTTGGCCGTGGGCTTGAATCAAGCGAAAGCGGAGTATAATAGCAATTCTTCATGTACCGAAATTCCCGGTACCGAAACACCCGGTACGGATACAGGAAGCCGACAATAAGACCCCAGCATTTTCAATCCGAATCGCTTTTGCCGGGCTCTCATGAGGATCCGAATCCAATCTGCTTACTATCAGGCATGATTATCAAGCCAACTGGCAAATAAGGAGGCGCCGGAAAATGGAGCGTGACTTGGTGGGCTATGGTCGCAACGTTCCCCAGGTTCAATGGCCGGGAGGGGCCAAGATCGCCGTGTCGATGGTCGTTAACTATGAAGAGGGGGCCGAATACTCCCTGCTGGACGGCGACTCCCATCACGAAACCAACAGCGAAGTGCCTTCCCCTGTACCGCCGGGAGAACGGGATCTCAACAACGAGTCATTTTTTGAATACGGTAGCCGGGTTGGGGTCTGGCGCTTGTTGGACCTGTTCGACAAGTTCAACGTCAATTCCACATTCTTCTGCTGCGCCTTGGCTTTGGAGCGCAACCCGGAGGTGGCCAGCGAGGTGGTGAGGCGGGGTCACGAGGTCTGCGGCCACGGCTACCGCTGGGAAGAATACCATTCGATGGGGAAAGAAGAGGAGCGGGTGGCCATCGAAAAGACGGTTGCATCTCTCCAACAGACCACCGGACAGCGACCGGTTGGTTGGTTCACCAGGTACGGCCCCAGTTTGAACACCAGGCAATTGGTGGCGGAAGAAGGCGGGTTTATCTACGACAGCGCAGGGCTTAACGACGACCTGCCTTACTACGTTTCGGCCAACGACAAGCCTTGGTTGGTTGTTCCCTACAGCATGGAAACCAACGACGCCCGGTTCTGGCGCGGGGGCTTAGTTAGCATCGCCGACTTCTACGATTATCTGAAAGACACCTTTGATTGTCTTTACGAAGAGGGTCAGACCCACCCAAAAATGATGTCGGTGGGCCTACACTGCCGGATAGCTGGCCGACCAGCCAGGTCCAGAGCGGTGGAACGGTTCCTAGAATACACGAAGAGTTTTGAGGGCGTCTGGTTCGCTAGAAGGGACGAAATAGCGCGATGGTGGCTGGAGCACTATCCCGCCCCGTAACACCCGGATTTTGTTTCGAGGATATGAAGTATATTTTCGCCCTTGCTTCCATCCCAGGCCCGGGGGCTTGCCTCATAACTGCCATTCTGAGGAGCGCAGCGAAGAAGAATCCCCTGCCTCGAGCGTAAAGATTCTTCGCTTCTATCAGAATGACATACGCCAGGAGACTTTTGAGGCAAGTCCGAGGCCAGGGCGAAGGGACTTGGTGTCGCAGACTCCGAGATTTAACAGAAATTAACAAGCCGACTCGATTCCTTTACCCACCAGACGAAAACTCCACGCTCATACCAGGGTACTCATGAAACTCGGGTACTGACCGCCAGCGTGCTGGACCGGGTCCGGCGGGGGACCGACGGCGACGATAAATGGGCCCAACTCACCGAGCAGGGACGACGAATTTTGGAATTGATTGCCGAGGGCCAGGCGAACCAGGAAATTGCTCAACAGGTGAACCTGAGCGATAAAACGGTCAAGAATTACTTCAGCAACATTCTGGGCAAGTTGGAAGTCTCTCGCCGGTCCCAAGCGGCAGCATACGTGGCCGAGCGGCGGGTGCGAGGCGGCCAGTAAGTCTTAAATGGGCGACGAACCTTCATTCGAGGCGCCAAAAGCTTGGCAATCAGGGTTTTTTCTCATACCGGAGCTGGGTCGGCGGAAACGGGGCTGATCTGGTTGGTCGCCGAATATTCCAGGGGATAACGGGAATGCTATTTTTTACAGAATCACGCAGTTGAGGTCGGCATTTGCTCCATGGTGATTAGTTGGAAGACGCCTTATCCTGGTGGTGAGAACATTCAGCTTTATCGGCGATCCAAGTAGCGTCGGCCTCACCCAACGGCTGACATTTCCGCATACATAGTGTAGGATTGCACCGTCCAACAATCCCTACAGGATTCAACCCGGTATTGATTAGGTCGATCTCGGCGAACTTAAATACGAGCTTAATGAGGAAAAGAGAATGGTCACGACATCGGCTAATATCCAGTCAGAAATGATGCAATATTCCAGCCAAGACGGGACTCAAATCGACGCCTACTTGAGTCAGCCAGCCACTCCTGGGAGCTATCCGGGTGTGATAGTCACCATGGAAGGAATGGGACTTGAGGACCACATGAAGGAATTAACCCGGCGTTTTGCCGAGGAAGGCTACATTGCCATTGCCCCGGACCTGTACACCAGGGAAGGAAGACCCGCCCCTGAGAAGGTGCTGGAAGTACTCTTCTCCGTGCCGGATTCACAGACCATGGCGGACTTGGAAGGCGCCGCCACCTACCTAAAGAGCCACGCTCACGCCAACAACAAAGTAGGAATAATTGGCTTTTGCTCCGGTGGTCGCTACACGCTGATGTTCGCTTGCACCAGCAGCAACGTGAACGCTGCGGTCGATTCCGCTGGGGGTCACATTATCCCCGACGAAAATACCGCAGCCCGACCCGTGGGAGTAATCGACATGATAGCGGACCTGTCGTGTCCGCTGCTGGGGATTTTCGGCGAGGAGGACGGAAACCCCTCTCCGGACCATGCGGCCCGCTTGAAAGAAGAGTTGGACAAGCACGGCAAAACCTACGAATACAAAATGTACGCAAACGCCGGCCACGCTTTCTTTGCCGACTACCGACCTTCCTACCGAGCCGCACCCGCCCAAGACATGTGGCACCGGGTCCTACTGTTCTATGAGAAGTATCTAAAGAACTAGGGCAGTGGCTGTACCGATCGATGAGAAGTATCTAAAGAACTAGGGCAGCGGCCGTACCGACGAAAGAGGGTCATCTCTACGCAATTTAGTGAATTGCGTGCGGGAGAATAACGCCAACCGGAGTTAAACTATGCCGATAATTCATTATTCCGACGCCGAATCCGCAGAAGGTTATCCCGGAGTCACCCGGGCAGTTCTGATCGATGACCGCAACGGTTCGCAATCTCTTTACATTGCTCACTTGACCATCGTCCCTGGTGGAACTGTCGGCACCCACATCCACCCCGATACCGAAGAAGCCATGACCATTGTTGAAGGGAACCTGGAGGCAATACTGGGGGACGAGATAGTGACCCTCAGACCCGGAGACACGGTGTTGGCGCCAGCCGGGGTGAAACACGGGTTCGTAAACCGGTCCCAGTCCAATGCCGCCTTGGTGGCCGCCTTTCCCCAGACCAGTTTCGAGCGGGTGATGGTAGACTAGGGCCCCGGTTACACCAGACCCTTTAAGGCATCGACCACCTGCTCCACCTCTTCCTCGGTGTTGAAAAAATGGAGCGAAATCCGCAGTCCCGGCGGGAAGGCGACCGGGCGGCAAACAATGCGGTGCTCCTGCCACAGCCGGTTAACCGCCTCCACGGGCGTCATGCCGTCAATAGTTAGTGAGACTAGACCGGTGGAGTCTTGGCGGTCCAAAGGCGATAGTAGATTGATTCCGGAAACGCCCACCAGGGCTTGTTTCATGATGGTGGAAAGGTCTAAGTTTCTCTCTTCGATGGCCTCCATTCCAGCGTCGTTAATAAACTTGATAGCCTCCAATGTCCCTGCCTGCAAAGCCACGCTGGTTGACGTCAATAGAAACTTGTCCATGCTCTCGGTATTGGGCTCAAATGCATAGGGGTTCCCGGGCGACAGCGCTGACCGACCCGCCACAAAGGTGGGTTGCACTCGGTTTATCAAGTCCTGCCGAATGTACAGGGCGCCTACGCCCTCGGGTCCCAAAAGCCATTTTTGCCCAGGAATCGAGTAGAAATCGCAGTCCAGGTCCTTCATATCCAAGGCTATGTGTCCCGCCGATTGAGCGCCGTCCAGCAGCATTAATATCCCACGGTTCTTGGTGATTTGCCTTATTTCTTTGACCGGCATCCTCAAACCGGTGGAATACTCGACGTGGCTTAGGAAAACAAGCTTGGTCCGGTCGGTGATGGCATCCGAGATTTTTTGGAGGATGCTCTCCCGGTTCTCATTGGGGTCAAACTGCAGTACTTTGACGACCGCCCCATGGCGGTGCTGCTGATAATAGCTGGGAATGAGCACCGAGCTATGTTCCAAATCGCAGGTCATGATCTCGTCGCCCTCTTCCCAACTTAGCCCATTCATCACGATATTCAGGCCCTCGGTGGTATTGCGGGTGACGCAGACCTCGTCAACCGATGCGTTCAACAAAGCGGCCATGGCTTCTTCGACTTGGGCTTGAATGTCTCTACCCGCCTGATATACCTCAGGGCTGGTAGGACCTTGAGTCATTTCTAAATCCAGCCGCTGTTTTATGGCATTGACCACCGGGACCGGCGAAGGCCCGGACCAGCCGGTGTTGACGTAGGTCATTTGTTGGCAGACCGGAAACTGGTCCCGTATTTTTACTACATCCATGATTCTCTCTCCGGGCGTCCGCTGATT
Organism: SAR202 cluster bacterium Io17-Chloro-G7; assembly: GCA_002817055.1. The sequence continues at coordinate 8,649 of MUCU01000066.1, forward strand.
TTCAACCGTTCACTAAATCTAAAAATCCCCTTGACCCCGTGCGGGGTCAGGGGATTTGATCAAGCTAGACTAAGTGCTTGGGATTCCCACTCGGTTTACCGGGGAGAATAGGGTGTCAGGCGCATAATCGAGTGACGGCTCTCCCGTACCAGGGCGCCATCCTTTTCCGATTCCGCTCGCGCTTTCTGCCAATCCGGGTCGGCGCCAAATGCTGCCCATCCCTTTTCCCGGTCTCCCACGCTGTCGTAGCCCAGCATATAGACCAACCGGTTGCTGGTGCCGACCAACTCGGTCCAATAGGCTATGTTTTCGATGCCATGCTTCTCGAACAGAGGCATGGTGTGGTTCGAAAAACGGTTGTGGAGTGCCGGCAGCTTGCCGGGCATTGCGTCATAAACCCGGAGTTCCTGCACTTTAGAGGACAACTGGGGCTCCGGCGAGTAAGGGGTAGCCTGCATGAATGAGTTGTAGACCTTAGCCACCAACGGGCCGTCAACCTCGGTCTCGGCGAAATCCGCCAACCGTTTCTGATCGGCTCCGAAAGCCTTGAATTTCTTTTCCCGGTCAGCCATGTCGTCAAAGGTCAGAATGTAGGTCATTTGATTGCTGGTGCCGATCTCGTCGGTCCAAAATCCCATCATCCCAATCTCGTACTGCTTAAAATAATCAATGGTTATGTTGGCAAAGCGGTCGTTGATCGCCCCAAGTTTCCCCGGCACCGCAGTATAAACCCGGTTCTCGTATAGCATTTAGCACCTCGTTAACATTTTTTACGCCAAAGTTGAAGGTATCAAGACCAAGTCTACTTATCCAACTCCAAGACTTCGAGCTGAACCCCGTCCGGGCCCTCGAAGAAGCAAACCCTTCGGCCATTGCCTACCTGGGTTTCTTCCAAAATGCGGGCTCCGTTGGCTTTGAGATCCGCAACTACATTGTCCAAGTCATCCGTGTCGATGGCTATGTGCTCTATCCCGTAGACTTGGTCGCGGGTCTGGCTCTCAATATGCTTCGTCACATTGATGCTCAGTCCGTGCAAGTCTAAACGGAAGCCGCTGTCGCCGGCTTTGCCAACGATCATTGCGCCCAAGGTGTCCACGTAAAACTTGGCGGTTGCCTCCGGGTCTGGGGTCTTCAGGTGGATGTGGTTCATCTTGAAGGACATTATGCACCTCGCTATATTGTGGATTGGCCCCCACGGGAATTCTAATTACCTGAGATTGATTGCGCCAACATCGATTAGGCACCAATTCCGATTAGACGATAGTAAAGGCGGCTGGCCGTGTCCAGCCTCGTCCTACCCAGTAACTAGGGGGAGAATAGTCCAACAGCAAGCTCTAGTCAAGCCAATCGCATGTACTGTAGCGCCACGGGAAACAACGGCTGAATCTCGGGCGTTGGCGCAATCCCGTCCTGCGTTCCGGTCCTACAATTTAGTCATAAATAAAGGCAACTATTCCTCGCCGGGCGGCGGGGTTTCGTCAGTTTTTTTCGTATCCCTGGTATCCTTCATATACAAGGAGGGCGGCCCAATTGCCCTACCCCGTCA
>MUCU01000067.1 GCA_002817055.1 SAR202 cluster bacterium Io17-Chloro-G7
CTTGAAGCGGCTGGTTGGGTGGGACTGGATCAAGCAGGCTTTCGAGCAACTTCCCACAGCCTATTCACGAAGCTTTTAAGCAGAGTTGGTATTAGAGTGGGGGTAAACTCGTATTCATTATAACCTCTAGCCTGATTGCCGTGGCCGTTCCTTCTCATATCCCGCCACGTGATGTCGCGTTGGATAACCGTTCTTTCTATATAATCGGATTGAGATAGGGTATATCGCCGGATCCGATACCGGCGCCGATGTGTAGAGTGTTATAGTAAAATGACCAACAGCGAAGAGCGAAGCCGGTTCGAGATTTGGGTGACCGGATCAAGGAGCGACGCATCTCCTTTTGATTACGTCATTTTCTTAATAGGTTAATCAAAAATGGCCAGTTAAATTGTTCCGATTCGGAGATTCCGGCGTCCCTTTCGTTCGACCGACTATAATGCCCCAGTATCAACATTGACCTGATTTAACTTTTCAAAGCCGATTTAAGCTCGCCAGAGGATGGCGAACAGGAGACGAAATCCATGGCCGACGAATTGACAAAATTTGATACAAAACCACCCGCCCAGTATCTGATCGCTGGCTGGCGGCGACAATGGTCCGACGGCGGCGGAATTTCCGGTGGACTACCCAGATACTTGATCGAGAAAACCGGGGCTCGAAAAATTGGCGAGTTGGGTTCCACGGTGTCCCAGCTTTGTTATCCCTTCCAGGTTGCGGGCACCCACGACACGTTTCGGCCTCTGGCTGCCTACGAGGATGGGCTGCCCACTCAACCGATGCACCGGGAAAACAATTTTTACGACGCTGGCAACGGACTGATTATATTCCGTGGTCAAGAGCCCTGGTTCCGCATAGACATTTTTGCCGAGGCTTTCTTCCAGGCCATCAAAGAACTGGGAATCAGCCAGACCGTGGCCGTTGAGGGAGTTAACGGGCCGGTGCCGCCGGAAATGGAGCGCCGAATTACTTGCGTTTACAGCAAAGCAGAATTGCGGGAAAACCTGGATAAGTTCGGAATGCAGTTCTCCAGCTACGGCAGCGAAGGGCGAAGGGGCCCTACCATTGCCATGGCATTGGTTACCTTGGCCCACTTTGAATATCCCGATATAGAATTGGTCCGGATCGGAGCAATGGCGCCCATGTTCCCTTTCCTGACATCCAACAACGAGCAGGTGGGAATTACAAGGGACCACCGGTCTTATTACGACATTATGCGAAGAATCAAAGCTATGTATAACCTGGATATAGACCTCTCGGAATTGCAGGCGCTGGGTGAGGCTGAGTGCAAGGAATTGGGCGAACGCTTGGAAAGAATTGCGTCGGCCAACCCCGATGCCAAACAACTCATCGATGGCGCAAGGACTGACTACAGCTACACTCCATTCGAGCAAACCGTCCAGCTTGACCCGTCACTGGACCAGACCCTCGAGGACATCCTGCGAAACATGCCTGAGTAACCAGGCAATTTTTTGCGTTGGTTGTTCTTCCTGCTAAGAGTAAGTGCTCTTTAAGAGTAGCTGCGCCCCATCGTGAGTCTATTCTAAGCCCAGACCCCGTATATACCTTAGAATCCTAAAATACAATCCATTCCAACACTCTTGATACGGAACTCCAAACGTGCGCATACTTCTCCTTGCATTGATACTCGTCGTTCCCGCATTGATGTTTAGCTGGCCCCACGCTCTAATTCGGGCCGACCAAGGAGACATTGACGTAACCAGCGTTAAAGCCACAAGCCTGTACCCTGTGGGGATCACCTTTTCCATCAGCGCCCAAAGCTCTGCCGAGATTGAAGAGGTGAGAGTATATTTTCGCAACACCGGCAGGGTCACCGCCGGCGCCTATCGGGAAGTTGAATTCCGGGCTGCCGATGCGGATTCCGCAGGCTCGCCGGAATCGAACAGATCGATAAAAGGCGAAGCTACCCTTAGCACCGGGTTGGGCGGCGGCTATATTCCCCCTGGCACCGAGATCACTTACTCCTTTGAAATTCGAGATGAATCCGGAGCAGTGTACCGCACTCCGGACCACGTGGCCCTATATACCAATACAGCTTTCGACTGGGAGTTTCTGACCGCTGGCCCCATAACCGTTCTTCATTATGGCCAAGGTTCCGGGACGAGAGCACAATTGATACTTGATGCCGCTACCGAGGCCTTGGATCGAATGGCGCCGGTATTGGGATTCGACCCGACGGAACCGGTGCGAATCGTCGCGTTTCAGGGCTTTCAGGATTTGTTCGATGCGCTGCCGTTGCGTATGAAAGCGCTACAATCGCGAGTCCGAACAGAGGGAATGGCCTTCGGCGACGAGCGGGTTGTGTTAATTGACGGGCTCAACCCCGACTACCGAGGCATCACCTCCCACGAGATCACCCATTTGGTGGTTGCGGAAGTAACCGGTCGGGCCAATAACCGGGTGCCCTCTTGGTTGAGCGAGGGCTTGGCCGAGTTCGGCAACGTCGACCCAACGTCGGAATACCGTACTGCCCTAGATCGCGGAATCCTCACAAACCACGTGCCGCCATTATCAGCGCTTGCCTTCTTCGGTGGAAGCGGCGAAGACATCATCCAAGCCTACGGCCAAGGGCTTTCCGTGGTGCGGTTCCTAGTAGACGGCTACGGCGAATCCAAGGTAGCGGAACTGATGAAGGAGTTCCGAAGTTCCCTGGATATTAACAGAGCATTGGAAGCTGTTTACGGATTTGACCAATACGCCTTGGACACGGACTGGAGGATTTCAAACGGTCTTGAGCCTTTACCCAAACCCGAGGATAGGAAATCATTGAGAGCCTTGCTGCCAACAGTGACCCCATCGCCCACCCCGCCGCCAACGCAAACGCCGACTCCAATACCATCTCCTACACTATCGCCTGCACGGCAACCTGCGTTCACCCAATATCCGGCGCTAACGCCCAGTCCAACCGTGACCAGCGCTGCCCCGAGTCCAACTTCATTGCCCCAACCCAGTCCTGAGGTAATAGTTGGGGACTCAGCCGTCGAATCTAGCGACGAGCCGGGCACCGGCCCAGCGTCTCCCGGATGCTCTAGTCCGGTTCATGGGACGGGTATGTTTAGTGGGGATCCTGCTCTATTGGCGATCTTGACTTTGCCCTTGGCGATGCTGGCCACCAAGCGCCGTCCCCGTGATCAATAAGCTGTCGCTAACAGCCTGAACCTAATATACCGGAGTGCGCCAACCGGCTCTCTTCGGGTCGACGCCGCGGACCACATCGCGGAAAAGTTCCCGGAGACGGGCTACTACCGGCCCTTGCTCGCCATCCCCAACTTTGTACCGGTCAACTGAGCCCACGGACTGCAACTCTACGGCGGTGCCGCAAATAAACACCTCGTCGGCCAGATAAAGCTCAGTGCGGTCCACATCCCGCTCAATCACCGGGACATTCATTTCATTGGTCAGAAGGTCTTTCAACGCTTCTCTGGTGATGCTCTCCAGAATCCCCGCGCTCAATGGGGGCGTGATAGCCACACCGTCGCGGATAAGGAATATGCAAGCATAAGCTGCTTCCGACACCTTGCCGTCGGGATTTAGTATTATGCCGAAATCATAGCCGTTGACCCGAGACTCGGTGGACACGTAGCGGCTGTTTTGATAATTGGTGATGGCCTTGGCCCTTGGCGGCATCACATTATCGGTTATGCGGCTCCAACTGCTGATGTTGCAATGTACTACTTTCGGCTCATCTAGGCCCGAGGCTGCCGAGCGGGTGGTTATCACAATCTCCCCAGGCCGTTCCAACACCGCCATGTAGCCGGGCACGCCGCCACCGAAGTAGGCTAGAGGCTGAAGGTAGGTGTCGCCCCGGCAGTCGTTGGCTTTCAAAAGCTGGATAAAGGCTTCAGTTAGCTCGTCCTTGGAGAATGGCGAGGTCATTCTCATGATTTTCATCGACTGGAATAAGCGCTTCAGATGGGCGTCCAAGTGGAATATGTAAAGTTGCTGCTCTTGGGCGTTCCAGTAAGCTCTAACACCTTCAAACACAGCAGAGATAGCACTCCACGCCAGGTCTGAAATATGGACCGTCGCCTTCTCCCACTCCACCATCTCTCCGGAGCGCCACAGGAAATCCGGGTTTCCTCCGGAGCTAGCAGAGGCGGAGCTAGCAGAGGTTGACTTGCCGGTGATGGATTTGGGTTGGCGGTCCAATTTCTGCTCTGTCATTGCTGCAAAAGACCTCCGTCACGTTTGTATAGATGGCCTTTCCCCGAAATTTCACGGGATCAGTGCCTGACATGTGATTATACCGTACGCAGCCTACGCAGGCCCTCCGGTCTGGAACGCACAAACGAATGCTCCATTCAAGTCGAGGATAGCAGGTAATTGACCGGGAGCTTGTACGGAATTAAACTGCCAATGGCCGCTGGTTCACCAACCAGCTTACTTAACCCGGTCGGCCCAAACACGCTCATATCCAAGTTTCTTGCTAAGGAGCTGTCATGACCACAGAATCTCGCTTGACCATGACCCTGGGTGAAACCATGTTTACCCAAAGGGCCATACGGCGATTCAGGCCCGAACCCATTCCCGACGCTGACCTGGAAGATATCTTGCAAGCGGCAATCCGAGCGCCCAACGGAGGGAATACCCAACCATGGCATTTCCTGGTGATTAGGGACCCTGACCTACGCGCCAAGTTCGCCGAGCTTTACCGAGAGGCTTGGTGGGCCAAACGCCGCGACGCCGGCATCATGGGTCCCGACGACATACCCCCTGGCAAGAACAGCATGAGGTCGGCCATGCGGCTGGCGGACCAAATTGGCCAAGCGCCGGTTATCGTGCTTCTGTGCGCCACCGCCCACGGGGCGGGTCCATTGGCATCCGTCATACCTTCCGCCCAAAACCTTCTATTGGCGGCAACCGCCTTTGGCATTGGCGGCACTATCACTACGCTCCACGCCGACGTTGATGAACGCGTACATGAATTATTGGGGATTCCCGAGTCGGCCCAAGTCGTCTATTGCCTGCCGTTGGGCTACCCTCGGGGAACTTTCGGTCCCGTACAGCGCAAGCCGTTGTCCGAAGTTTGCTCCTACGATAAATGGGGCAGTTCTTAGGGCCTCTGCGGGTTGGGTCTAGGATTTTAGGTAGCAGGTGAAGAAGCGGATGCCGACCGAGCTTTCTGCGATGAAAACCAAGGACTTCCTAGAGACCCTGCCCGAGTTGGTCCGCGCCCAAGTGCCACCGGAACTCAGCGAGTTCAAAGTGCACCCCAGGGTAACCAGCCTGACCAAGTTTTACTACAGCCGGGCCACGGTCCATTACGAGATAGCGGTCCAAAAACGTAACAAAACGGTGGAAGTCGGCCTGCATTTTGAGGGAGAGCCCGAGACCAACTTCCGCCACCTGGAGCTGCTGCAAAGCCTGTCCGGGGATATCCGTTGTGCTCTGGGCGGGGACGTTGCAATTGAAGAATGGGTCCGTGGCTGGACCCGGGCTTACCAGTTGATACCGTTGGAGCCTTTGACCGATGACTTTCTGGTTGAGGTGTCCTTCAAGGTGTCCGGGATGATCCGCGCATTGGAGCCTTTGCTACGTTCCGAGCCATTGCCTTAGCCTGCTCATTATAAACGTCGGGGGAACCTTTCTTGCAAGAAAGGTCCCCCTGAAACCCCTCGAAAGAACTCTAGAATTACCTAAAACGCTGGGCGTTGGAGCACCGCTGGGGTGATCTTCCGGTGGATTAGTTTGCCCACCGTGGGGCCGCCCACAAGCTGGCCGTTGTCCACCATCATGTTGCCCCGCAGCATGACCGTGGTCGGCCAACCCTCGACCTCCCAGCCTTCCCACGGACTGTAGTCGCGCAGATGAAGGTCCGACATGTTCAGGGCCTTTTTCACCGACGGGTCGATTATGGCTATGTCGGCGTCGCTGCCCACGGCGACCGCGCCCTTCTGGGGGTACATGCCCAGCAGCTTGGCGGCGTTGGTCGACGTGGATGCCGCAAAGTGCTCCAACGACATCCCTCGCTTGACTACACCTTCCGTGTAGTTCAAGCCCATCCGTATCTCGATGCCTATGTTGCCTCCCCGCACATCAATCACGTTGCGTCCGGCAATCTTGTCCAGGTAGGTAGTGAAGCTGCTGTCGGTGGCGGTGAACGTCAGGTCGTGCCTAAGGAGGCCCTTCCACAACTCCTGCCGGTCATCCTCGTACTTCAAAGACGGATAGGTGTGGTACTTCATGCCGTCGGGCTCTCTGTATTGTTCGCAGTTGAATGACAGTGCTAACGTCAGAACCTCTCCGTAGACCGGCATCCCTCTGCTGCGGTACTCGGAAATCGCGTCCAAACCTTCCTTGGCGGTAACGTGCACAAAATAGAGGCCAACCCCCGTTCGTTCTGCCAGTCTCAGCACGCTACGAAACGCCAGGTCTTCAACTGTCTTGGAGTGGATCATGTGTACGTTGTACCAGTCCCACAGTCCCCGTTGCTGGGCCAGCAGGTAGTTGTACATCACCAACTCGTCGTCCTCACCGTGGACCGCCAGGACTCCACCGTGCCGGGCAATCTGACTCATCAGATCTTCCAGTCGGCCAGAGTCGATCTTACCTATGGGGGTCAACGAGCGGGCAGCGCCGTCGGAAGGCCGGATGTCGGTGGTGAAAATCTTGATGCTGGGGAAACCAGCGTCCAACAACTCTTTGTAACGGGAGATGGCATCCGGAGTGTTGGAATTCCGGTAGATGCAGTGGGTGCTATAGTCGGTGTAGGCATTACCAATCCAAGGGGCGATGAAGTCGTGGATGCCCTCCGCCAGGTCTCCTTCATTCGGCACCGGGGCGAAGTCTATTACCGAAGTCGTGCCGCCCCAGATTGCGCCCAAAGAGTGGTCTAAAGGCCCAGCGTTGGGCGTATCGGCAACCATCTGCATAGCGCCGGGCTGCACATTGGCTGCGGCATGGGCATGAGGCTCGATTCCTCCCGGCACCACGATTCTGCCGCTGGCGTCAATTATCGTCGCCCCCTCTTCGGGCAACACTCCAGGTAGCGCCACCGCCACGATTTTCTCGCCTTGAATCGCCACGTCCCAGTTTCCCACCCCTCCCGGAGTTACGACCTGCCCGCCTTTGATTATTGTGTCCAGCAATTTCGGCCTCCTTAACGCATCTTTTCGGGAAACGGTTATTCACCGCTGAGAACGCGGAGACCGTAGAGAGAATCCTATATTTGAATTCTTCCGCGAACTCTGCGCTCTCTGCGGTGAACTAAACACCAAGGGTATAGGAGTCGTTAGGGCACCTTGGCCAAGTCGAAGTCGTAGAGCTTGGCGGCGTTTGTCCCGACTATTTTGGCTTTTTCGTCCCGGGGCACCCCTTTCAGAATCCGCTCAAGAATTTCTTGTGACTTGGGAAATGTGGACTCGGAGTGCGGGTAATCGGACCCCCACATCAAGCTATCGACACCAATTACATCACGCATCCTTATACCAATGTCATCTTCTTGGAAGCTGAGATAAACGTTGCTGTGGAAAAAGTCGCTGGGCCGCAGGTCGCCTTTGAACCGATATGAGGCTTCTTCCTGCCGCTCCACGTAGGTGTAGTCCATAGAGGTCAGCAAGTGGGGCACCCAGGACAGCTCGAACTCCACGATGGCTAGTTTTAGCTTTGGGTAGCGCTCGAACACGCCGGAAAATATTATGTCGCACATAGATGTAGCAGGATAAAACACTTTGTTGGCCCTGCCGCTGGCCACTCTGACCGACGTGGCCCCTGCTCCTCGGCTGCGGCCTTCCCTTCTCGTCGCGGTGTGCAAGCTCAGGGGCATGTTAAGTTCTTGGGCAGCGGCCCAGAATGGCTCGTATTCGGGGCTGTCGTAGCGGCGTTCTTCCACTGGATACTCGGTAATCATAGCCCCTACCAACCCAAGCTTGGCGGACCTTTTCAGCTCGTGGGCGCCGTCTTGGACATCGTCCAGGTTGATCATGGCGATACCCTTGAGTTGGTCCGGATTTGTCCGGCAAAACTCGGCAAGCCAGTCGTTATACGCACGGAACACGGCCGACATCAGGTCCGAGTCTGCAATCTTGTAGTAAAACAGGCCCTGGGATGGGTACAGCACCTCGCCGGAGACGCCGTCGATCTTCATGTCCTTCATGTGCTGGTCCGGGTTGTATCCTCCGACGTGGACATCCTCAAAGGCGCCGTGGGCCGAGATCGTTTCCGGAGCCTCAAACCTGGCGCCAGCGTTGGAGATAAGTCCGATTCCGGCGATCAACTCGTCGCCTTCAACAATCAGATGGTCCACGCCTTCCACCCGCTGCATCCGCGGCGCCCGGTCCTTAAACCTGGCATCAATCCTATTGGTCCACAGGTCCGGGGGTTCAAAAACGTGGGAGTCCGAGGAGATTACTACATCCTTCTCCCTTTGCGGCTGAGTCAATTTCGCCTCCCGGGTCCGGCAGCAAGTGCCTTCCATCAGTCTAATTCAGTATATTCGGCAAAATGTTGCCTGAGAGATTGTGGTGAGAATTGTTGAATTGTACTGCATCCAACGTCCCCGTGCCCATACCGGACTCCCATTAGCCGGTGTCATTGGCCGGGATGACGTATGCTGCTACCATAAAACGCAGGGGAAGCCCAATTAGATTAAAGCAGAGGGCGCCATGACCAACCCGGCCCAAGATGGGGAGCGAGCCGCTAATCCAAATTCACGCGTGCCCATCGCCAGGGCACAGCCCCGGAGTTTTTTCAAATCGCCTTTATGCGCCGACTTGGACCTTCTGAATGCTGATGTGGCATTCATCGGCGTTCCCTTCGACCAAGGCACCTTCGGAAGGCCCGGCGCTCGGTTTGGACCCGACGCCATAAGAGACGCTCCCAGAGCTTACTCTTACTCGGACCCTTTTGCCCTCGGGGTGGAAGCGGAGGGATACTTCGACATTGACGCCGGTGGCGATTTGCTGAAGGGCGTCACCATGGCCGACTGCGGCAACGTTACCATCCTGCCTTCGGACGTGATGGATAACTTCGACCGACTGACGCAAGTGGTGGAGAAGTTGGTGGAAAAGGGGGCATTCCCCGTGGTGGTGGGCGGGGACCACGCCATTACTTTTCCGGCCGTCCGGGGTATGAGCAAATACCGGCCCCTGAACATTGTCCACTTCGACGCCCACATGGACTATTCCCACGATTATCAGGGCGTAATGTTTACCCACGGCAGCCCCATCCGCCGTTGCCGGGAATTGCCCTTCGTGGGGCACATTAGTTCCATAGGCATACGGACTGCTAGGCGAACACCCTACGAAGACTCCCAAAGGGACGGCAGCCTGATCGTAACCACCAAGCAGTTTCGGGAGTTTGGACCTCAGGGCGTCGTGGACTTGATACCAAAAGCCGAGAACCTATACATTACATTCGACATTGACGTCATGGACCCGGCCCAAGCGCCAGGCACCGGCACCCCTGAGGTCGGCGGGCTTCACTACGAAGAACTGCGGGACTGTGTGGTCGCCCTAGCAAAAAGAGAAAACCTGGTGGGGTTTGACATAGTGGAGGTGGCCCCGCCCTACGATTCTTCGGAGATCACGGCGCAAGTAGCGGCCCGGCTGATTATAGATATACTAGCCGCCCGGTTTCCTTCCCGGTGATTGAAAATATCAGTAAGGTTTATTGTCAACGAATTCCGTGTTCCCAGGGCAGCCATAAACAGGCTTTGAGTCAACCACTAGATGAACTCGATTAATCGTCCCTTCGTAATCGGCATAAGCTCCGTCTCCGGCGGAGGGAAGACTGCGGTGGCCAACAAACTTGCCGAACTACTTCCTGATGCAGTTACCCTGTGCTTCGACGACTACGATGATACGAACACCCACCCAGCGAGTCTTGAGACATGGCGTAAAGAAGGTGGAGATTACACCGTTTGGCAAACTCCGGCGCTCACACAGGACCCCAGATCCACCGCCTAAAACCAAAAAGACCTCGTTGGCACCGGTCAACAGAGGCGGTAAGATGGCGGTAATTGAGACCAAACCATCACCAACGA
>MUCU01000068.1 GCA_002817055.1 SAR202 cluster bacterium Io17-Chloro-G7
CACACACCTCCACAGGAACTACCTACTTCTAGTAGAGGTGTTTGGGCCTGGACTTTCAATATTTTTTAAACTAATTTAAAACCTGCACATCGGGTTAGTTAGTCGTTACCAACCTTAGACATCAGATAAGCCTCAATAAAAGGACCCAGGTCGCCGTCCAAAACCCTGTCCGGATTCGTGCTCTGGTGGTTGGTCCGGTGGTCCTTCACCGATTTATATGGATGCAACACGTAACTCCGGATCTGGTTGCCCCATTCCGGCGCAACTCTCTCCCCCTTCATCTTGGCCACTTCTTGGGCCCGCTGTTCATTCTGAAGGACCAGCAGTCGGGCGCGCAGGATGCGCATAGCGAATTCCCGGTTTTGGTGTTGAGACCGCTCGTTCTGGCAATTTATGACTATTCCCGAAGGAACGTGAGTTAAACGAACCGCTGAAGCAACTTTCTGGACGTTCTGTCCGCCGGGTCCGCTGGACCTGAAGAAATCCAGCTTTATGTCTTCCGATCTAACTGTAACCTCCGCCTCTTCCTCCGAAGCTGGCATTACCTCCACCACCGCAAAGGACGTATGTCTCAGATGGTTGGGATCGAAAGGCGAGAGACGCACTAACCTGTGAACCCCACGCTCGGTAGCCAGGAGACCGAACGCATACTGGCCGCTGACCTCCAATGTAGCGCTGCGCAGGCCAGCCTCATCGCCATAGGACAGATCCATCACTTCCACAGGCCTATGAGTGGTTTCAGCCCAGCGAGTGTACATCCGAACCAGCATTTCAGCCCAGTCTTGGGAATCTGTGCCTCCAGCGCCAGGTTGGATGGTGACTATGGCGGACCTGTCGTCATAGTTGCCGGACAGGGTGAGGTTAATCTCCTCCTGAGTCAGGATGCCGGCAATTTCTTCCCCTTCCTTTTCCAGTTCCTCGGTTAATGAGCTATCCTCCTCTTCCAGTGCAAGCTCAACCAACTCCACCAAGTTTTTGGAGCGCTCTTCCAGGTTCCGCCACAACTCCACCGTGTCTTTCAGGCGGCCAAGGAGTCGCATCTTGCGTTGGGCTTCCCGGGAATCGTCCCAGAAGCCAGCAGCGGCTGATTCCAACTCCATTTGAGCTATGGTCTTTTCTTTTTCCGGGAGGTCAAAGACGCTCCACCACGGAAACGATTTTTTTGTTGATTGCCGTCTGGTCTTGTCTTAGCTGTTCCAAATGATCACCGCCTATAAATGAATTGGCCCGCAGACTTTTAACCCTGATGCGCCTGAGACGTGCCTAGTTGTCCGCACCGTAAACACAGCCTAAGTCATCTAATTATAGCAAATTGGCTTTGTCGGTTCGTGGCCTGGGCCGGAGGGCTCCAACACAAGTCGTGATATTTGCCCATTAGCAGAGCGCGAAACGAGCCCCACGTAAATCTCAGAACCTAAGTTGAGATTAACTAAGAGCTCGGGAAAATTGAATTAGTTCGAGAGGTAATGGGAGAATTGCTAGGCTATTCTCAAACGCTCTCTGAGCCAAGCACCACGAACCTGACCGTGCTCGTGGCCTCCGCCTTCGCTGGCGCCGTCGTAAACCTGCAGGTCGCACTGGGGCAGCAGGCGAGCCAACTCTTCTCCAATCGCCATCGGACATTGACCGCGATCTCTCTGTCCTAGGCTCAGTAAGACCGGGACATTAACTTGGGGAGCGATTTTTAGCGGGTCCAATGGAGCGGTGGAGGCGCGCACCGACTGTTCACGGTCTGGGTACAGCCGCAGGTAGTCCACCACTTCCGCCAAAGGGTAGGGCGGGTTGCCTTCAGTTGAAGCAGGATGTCCCAAAATCAACGGCGTGTCGGCAGCCACTGCGCTTACGGCAGACCGACGGGCGGCGGCAGCCAATGCCAATGCTCCACCGAGGCCGGAGCCGGTCAATGTCACCGGGCCGAGATTAAATTGGCTTTGACCAAGCAGAACATCTATCGCAAGCAGGGCGTCGCTAAATACCCGGCGCATCACGTAGCTTTCCGGCTGGTCGATAGATTCGGTGAGCAAACCGGGATAACTGGCCTGAAACTTCTGGTCGCTATTTCTTTGCCCACGGTGGGTCGGGTTCATAACCACGGCGTGCTGACGCAATGGCGTGTAAATAACATCGTGGACGCTGGTGTAATCGGGCATGCGCACTAGAGTCGGAATTTTGTCTCCCGTGGTTTGCAAAGGGACTGACAGCCAAGAAAACAGCCGGTGACCATCGGCGCTGTTGTACCGCATTTGATAAACAGTCCACTCCGGCTGGGAGTAGAACGAGTCCGGTTCTAAACTGAGGTCCAAGCTCTGGTCCGATGGTGCGTTAGACAACCCTCGGTCGAGACCGTCCCAAAATTCGTCGAATTCGCCTTGTGTCATGGGGAGACCTTCTGAGATGCAGAGGCATTTAGAGATGCGTTGATTTGGGTTTCCAGCCACTGGGTCTCTTTGGCCGGGTAATCGTGGGCATTGCCGTGGCCGGAATTGGGGAACAACCACAATTCTTTGGGGCCGCCCAATCCTTGGTACGCCGCATAGCTGGTTTCAGGTGGGCAGACCTCGTCTTCCAAAGCGATTCCCACCACCATGGGGCATTTTATCCACTCGACGAAATTAACAGCGTCGAAGTACCGGAGGGTCTCCATCATCTCGGGGAGTTGACCAGGGTTAGCCCTAGCGTAGCAACTCAGTTCGTCGTAGGGATAGGACCGGAGCATTTTCATGGACTCGGGGAAGCAGCAGAGGAATGGGTATCCCGAGACACCGCCTTTGATCTCGCTGCGAAGGGCGCTAGTTATCAGGGTAAGGCCGCCGCCCTGGCTGGTGCCACAGGCGTATATATTCTGGTTGTCTACCTCGGGACGGGATAGTAGAAAATCCACTCCCCGTACGCAGTCGGCAATTACTCCTCGATAGCCGTAGGTATCCCGGCTATCGATTCCGTGGGTCAGTAGTCCAGGGTAGCCCGGATTAAACTGGGAGTTGCTTCTGAGCTTGCCCCGGACCGCCACCATCAAGTGGATCACGCCCTTGGCGCCCCAGTCCCGGCGCAGTGTTGGCTCGCCTTTGTATCCGGGCAGTTGGATGATTGCCGGAAAGGGTCCCTCACCCTTGGCCGGGACGCTGTACCACGTGGCAATCTCCAGGCCATCCAGGCTGCGGTAGGTGGCCTGAGAGACCAGAACATCTTCGGTGGAGCGCAGCGGGTCCGGCGAGATCTTGGGTTCCAAAGGAACCTGGGCCACCTGCCCCATCAGATCCTTCCAAAAATCCTCGAAGTCGTCCGGTCGGGTAACCTGTGTGGCAAACTTTTCCAAGTCTTCTTTTGTGGCCATGATAATGTCCTTTGAATCCTAATCTCGGGCTGACGCAACGGCGAAATCAGGGGCTCGTCAGCCTGTTGGAAACATACCTACTGGCTCCTTCGGTGTCAAGCTGGGATATCCGATTGCAACACCGGCCCTAACCGGAGTTTATATCACTTGGGATCGCCCCGCATCTAACACTATGCCACGACTGCCAATCTATGATCGGGGTTATTAACATGAAAGTTAAGCTGGCCGACCAATCCGTGATAATCCAAGCACCTCGTCCCCTGGTTTTCCAAATGTTTACTTCTTTCGATAGAGAGATTCCATCGGAGGGGACGGACCGACAATCAGAAAGGAGCCGACCAAGCGAGACCGGCGAGGGTGCGAAAGTAGTGGAAAGGGAAGGGAATCGCCTGTTGGTCGAGTTCACATCCCGCTACGGGCGGAAACTCTACCGGACGCTGGAAAAAGTGCGCCTGTATCCGGATGACCGAATTACGTTCCAACATCTGAAAGGCCCGCTGCACCACGCCACTGAGGAGTTCCGGTTGGAGGTTGTGCCTAAAGGGACTCGGATTACCTACCAAGGCCGGATCGAATGCCGTATGCCATTCCTGCCCGGTATTGGTTGGCTGGTGGCCCTGTTGTACGTGCGCCCCAAGTACGGAAGCCTAGTCCAGCGCCACATGGGACTGCTAAAGAAGGCCGCCGAGTCCCTGGCACCTTAAACACCACTCTGAACAACCCATTCACCCTCTCTGGAATCCTTGGGGCAATTCTGCCGGACGGGCAATACGCAGGACAGTACCCGATCATTTCCGGATGTTATCATTTATTTGGCCCCATCAAAATTGCCTGGCTAGGCTGTGCCTTTTTTTAAAGATCTCGGTTAACAGATTTCGGGTGACAGATTTCGGGCGAAAGTATTCGAGGACTCCTTCCCAGAGGTGGATACAATTTGGACTGGGTTACGGCAATTTTGCTGGCTCTGGCCTCGTACCTGGTAGGCTCGGTCCCAACAGCTTACATTCTGGTAAAACTAGTCAAGGGGATCGACATTCGGCAGGTGGGTACCGGGAATGTGGGTGCTCTTAACGCATTCCACCAGATTGGCCTAGCCGGCGGACTGATTGTATTGGCGGCGGACGCCGGAAAAGGGGCTTTGGTCATGCTGGCCATCGACTGGGTAGGAGCTCCCGAGTGGAGTGCGTATCTGGTCGCGCCCTTGGTGGTGATTGGTCACAACTGGCCCGTTCTCTTGGGGTTTCGGGGCGGAAAAGGAGCCTCCGCCATATTCGGTATCTCCCTGGCGTCCCAACCGTTGGCCACCGTGGCAACCCTAATATCTGTGGTTCTCTTGATCATCCTTTTCAGAAACGTGGTGTGGAGCGCATTATTTGGGTTTGTGCTGCTCAACGTCATGTTGGTTGTCACTCAGCAGGGCGCCGAAGCAATTGCCTTGTGTGAAGGTCTGACAGCCGTGGTAATGGGCACCTATGTTGTCAGTATCCGCAAACACATTATTGAATCCGTAAAAACCCGCCAGTGGCGGGAGTTGATTGCCGGGCTGGCCTAACCCGGTGGGAAGCCGCCTTGGCCTGCCCTAGCAAAAACCGCCTCTCGCCTCTGCTTCCGCTAATTACCGGAGGCGGTACGGGCATGTAACCAGGATCGAATGCCTGTCAATGCTTGGCGCACGTCGGGAATTCGCTTGGGCCCCACGATTGCGAAAAGGAGAGTCGTTCAATCCAATCTTTGGCAAATTGTTCCCTGCCCGGTAAGCTATAATGTATTCTCCAACTGGCAGCCCGGTTAGATCGACTAGTTCGTCGGTTCAGGCCGATTCGACACTAAAGGATAGAAAATGCTTGACCACGGCGCTCCCGATGCGGGAACTGTTTCCGAAGAAGTCGCCCTTCGACACCGCTTACGACACTCAGCAGCCCACGTTATGGCTGATGCGGTTCTCCAACTATTTCCCGAGGCCAAGTTCGCCATCGGCCCTCCTACCCACGACGGCTTTTACTACGATTTCGAAGTGTCACGTCCTTTTACGCCTGAAGACTTGGAGAAAATCGAAGGATTGATGGCCCAGTCGATATCCGCCCGGAACGGCTTCGAAAAGGAAGAAGTCAGCCGCCAACAAGCACAAAGAATGTTTGCCGGACAGCCTTACAAGCTGGAGATTATCGAGGGATTGCCCGAAGCGGAAACTATCTCCGTATATCGGCACGGGGAATTTATGGACCTGTGCCAGGGACCTCACGTGGCAAATACCGCCGATATCGGTGCTTTCAAGCTGCTCAGCGTGGCTGGCGCATATTGGAGGGGCGACGAAAAGCGTCCGATGCTCCAACGCATCTACGGGACCGCCTTCGGAAGCCAGGAGCAACTTGACGACCACTTGGCCCGACTGGAAGAAGCGGAAAAACGGGACCACCGCACTCTGGGGCGCCAATTGGGATTGTTCACCATCCACGATGAAATAGGACCGGGGCTGATCGTCTGGCATCCCAAGGGCGGCCAAGTGCGCACTATAATCGAGGATTATTGGCGGGAGCTCCACTACCGCCGCGGCTACGACATCGTTTATTCGCCCCATATCGGGCGGGCCAACTTGTGGCAAACCAGCGGTCACTTGGACTTTTACCGGGAGAGCATGTACTCGGCGGTGGAAGTCGACGAGCAGGAATACTTTCTCAAACCAATGAACTGCCCGTTCCACATTATGATTTACCGCTCGGCCATGCGCAGCTACCGGGAATTGCCCCTGCGATTCGCCGAGCTTGGAACTGTCTACCGCTACGAGCGCAGTGGCGTTCTCCATGGGCTCATGCGCGTTCGCGGTTTCACTCAAGACGACGCCCATATCTTTTGCCGCCCGGAGCAACTGGAGGACGAGGTGGGCGGCGTTCTCGACCTTACTTTCGAGCTATTAAACGCCTTCGGGTTTAGCGAATACACAATCTCCCTGTCCACTCGTCCAGAGAAATCTGTGGGAGACCCCGCTATGTGGGAAAGAGCTACTCAATCCCTGCAATCCGCTCTAGAACAACGGAACCTCGCATTCACCGAGGACGCTGGCGGCGGGGCGTTCTACGGCCCGAAAATCGACATAAATATTACCGACGCTCTGGGAAGGGCGTGGCAATGCACCACAGTTCAATTTGACTTTAACCTTCCTCAGCGCTTTGACCTCGCTTTTCAAGACGACGAAGGGGGCAGGAGCCAGCCTTACATGGTCCACCGGGCCATATTGGGTTCCATGGAACGGTTCATGGGGGTGTTGATTGAGCATTACGCGGGCGCATTCCCATTATGGCTGGCCCCCGTGCAAGCTGTAGTGATACCCATAGCCGATAGGCATTTGGAGTACGCCGAGGAGGTCAAGACCCGCTTGGCGGAGGCTGGATTTAGGACGGAAGTGGACACCCGCAACGAGAGGATGAACCAGAAAATCCGCACCGCCCAGATGCAGAAAATACCTTACATGCTGGTGGTGGGCGATTCGGAGATAGGTGCTCAGGCGGTTGCCGTGCGCCACCGGGAAACGGGTGACTTGGGGGCAATGCCCGTCACGGGTTTGATCGAGCAGCTGGATCTCGAGATTGCCAGCAAAGCCTGATCCCACGTTGTTCGGTGTGCCGGCGTAGACTGCGCCCAACATTTGCTAAACAAACAACTACTAAACAAACACACAGTTGGAATCTGGTTCTGGAAAACGCGGAAAAATAATTATGCGCCACGTGCGTTGAGGGGAACATAATGTCCGAAGAGAACAAAGAGTTAGCCCACCGCTGGAACACAATTTTTGAAGGCGACTTCGCCATTGCCGAAGAAATTGTCGCAGATGACTGCGTTTACCATAATGGCCCACCCGATATCTTGCCCGGACCCGAGGGCGTGAAAGAATGGGCTATCATGATACGAAACGGTTTTCCCGACATCCATATCACCGTTGAAGACTTTGTGGCCGAAGGCGACAAGGTGGCGGGCCGGTTCGAAGCCCAAGGCACCCACACCGGCGAGTTCTTTGGAGTGCCGGCATCAGGCAAACCCGTCGACGTTTCGGGAATCAACATCATGCGGATAGCCGACGGCAAAATCGTCGAACATTGGGTCCAATACGACATTATGGGCATGATGCAACAGATTGGCGCCATTCCTAGTGGCTAGAAGGCAACACAACCGTCGGCCCGGGCTAACCCACCTTCAATCCCTCGCAAACTAAGGAGGCCACGTGAAAACGTACATATTCGCAGGGGAGGTGGAGCAGGAAGAAGACGGCCGGTGGAGCGCTGATGTACCCACGCTGCCGGGTTGTGCTGCCTGGGGCTACACCAAGGAGGAAGCATTGGAAGCCCTCAAGGAGGGTGCGCACGCCTACTTGGAGGTAATGATGGAGAATGACGACCCGCTCCCGCAAGAAGGCGAAGTGAAAACTCTATGAATGAAGATGTAAGAACTTTTCTCAGCAGGTTCACCGTAGAGGAATTGGTGGCGCACGGCGCGCTCCAGACGTCCCCTCGATGGGGATACCTGCTACGTGCAGCGAGCGTTACTCCTCTAGTCGACCTCATGAAAAAGGAAAGCGTATCGAAATTGGAGGCTATAGACCGGGACTGGTTCCTTACTTCTGAATACGAGTTTCGCAATCCACAGTCGACTGAATTCTCGAGTGGTGACGCCAGGCAACTTTCCAACCCAGGAAACGTTTTTTGGCTTCAAAATAGGCACCTCAACCCCTACTTCATGAAGACCGATGCCGCCGACGTAGGTGAAGCAGATGGTGAAACCTCGGAGGTAGTCGCCGACGCCGAGGCGATCACTTTCGGACTGGAAAGAGACCTTCAGTCGGCCCTCTGCACCCACATAAATCAGTTGGAGCCCGGTTTGCGCATCGTGGATGGTGGTAGCGAGCGCACCGTTGAATCAGGTCGAATCGATATTACCGCCGAAGACGTGGATGGCCATATTGTGGTAATTGAGTTGAAAGCTGGTACCGCTCCGCCCGAGTCCATGACACAAGTGCTGGCCTACATGGGTGCTGTTGGGCAAGAAGAGCAAAAACCAGTTAGAGGCATCCTAGTCGCCAAAGACTTCCACCGACGGGTGGTTTTCGCCGCGCAAGCGGTAGCCAATGTGCAACTAAAGAAGTACACTTTCCAGTTTCAATTTGCAGACCCATAACGTAGGACGAGAGTTGCTCCCGGTCCTCATCTGCCGCAGTTTTCGAGTTGTTCGATCCGAAGCAGTGACCGTCTTACCCACATCCTGTACCGTTAGTCCCTCTTCTCCACCAGACGCCCATCCGCGTACTTGTGCAGCACACTGGCCATCAACGTCTGATAAGGAAGACCTTCCTCCAGCGCCCGCTTCTTGATGGCATTCAAGTCCCTGCCAGACATGCGGATGTTCACCCGCTTATCCTTCTTGAAGGTACCTTGGGCGTATTGGCGGTAACGGTTACGTTCCCCCTCCATGTCCGCTACGGGCTTCCACTCGTCCCGTTCGAACGATACCGCTAAATCTTCCTCTTCTCGGTCCATTCTAACCATGTTCTCACTCGACGCGTAGGTAAGTTGCAGTGGCTTTCCGACTTGGAATGACCGTTTTCAGAAAAACCTCGGTCTCGCTCTCAACAAAGGGAACGAGGTAGGCGTAGCCATTAATATTGACGACGAATATTCTTTGACCGGGATAGCGTTCTTGATTTGGATGCTCCAGGATATCCAGCAAATCTCCTCTTTCGATATGAAACACTGTCTCTACAAAGGATACGCCTCGTTCCCGCCTGAGACTCTCATTCTTATCGTTATTCTGGGAAAAGTACTTCACGGCCCAAGTTTAGAACAACGTGTGCCATTTGGCAACACATTTGAGGCCGAGACAGCATTCTTTGTTCCTCCCGGTGGCAACAAAGAGAGACAGTGGCGACACCTTAATTTAAAGGATTTCACTCTCTCCCAGTGGCGCTGGCACTGAATTTATTGGACAATAACCCATGCTGGAAATCAATTTCACCCGCCTGATCATGCCAACTTAGGCGGGTTCACATAGGAGACCCAATGCCAAACCGCTTGATCAACGAAACGAGCCCCTATCTGCTGCAACACGCCAACAACCCGGTCGACTGGTATCCGTGGGGAGAAGAAGCTTTGGCCCGTGCAAAGGCCGAGGACAAGCCAATACTCCTCAGTATCGGCTACTCCGCTTGCCATTGGTGCCACGTCATGGAGCGGGAGTCCTTCGAGAACGAGACTATCGCCTCCCTGATGAACGAGCGCTTCGTGAATATCAAGGTCGACCGGGAGGAACGCCCCGACTTGGACGCAGTCTACATGGAAGCGGTGCAGATGATGACCGGCAGCGGAGGCTGGCCCATGACCGTCTTTCTTACGCCCGATGGCAAGCCTTTCTACGGCGGAACCTACTTTCCGCCGGTGGACTACTCTAATCTTCCCGGCTTCCCCCGATTGGTCACAGCAATTTCCGATGCCTACCGCGACCAACGCGGGGAAATAGAGAAGACCACCCAGCAAATAGCCGCACAAATGGGCCAGACGGCCCAGCTAACCAAGAGCGACTCCGTCTTGACCGTGGATATCCTGCACACCGCATACAACGCCCTTGCCACCAGCTTCGATTATCAAAACGGTGGCGTAGGGATGGCCCCCAAGTTTCCTCAACCGATGGCCCTAGAGCTTCTGCTCCGATACTACAATCACGGATTCAGCGAGCGAGCGCTGGAGATGGTCAACCTTACTCTGGTGAACATGGCTCAAGGGGGCATTTACGACCAAATTGGCGGTGGGTTTCATCGCTATTCCACTGATGCCTATTGGCTTGTTCCCCACTTCGAGAAAATGCTCTACGACAATGCTTTGCTGGCTAGGTTGTACCTTCACACCTACTTGGTAACCGGCGAGCCCATGTACCGTCGAATCACCGAAGAAACACTTGACTACATTTTGCGGGAAATGACCGACCCACAGGGCGGCTTTTACTCGGCCCAAGACGCCGACAGTGAGGGGGAAGAGGGTAAGTTTTTTGTGTGGACACCAGAGGAAATTCAGGAAGTCCTGGGCGAAAAAGAAGGTAACCTAATCGGCGGCTACTTCGGGCTCACCCAAGCTGGCAATTTTGAAGGGAAGACCATCCTCAACGTTCCTCAGGAGGCAGGTTCCTTTGCCGAAGAGTTGGGACTGGATCTGGACCAACTGGAAGCGGACATCAAACGCGCCAAGGTCTCTCTCCGGGAGGTCAGAGAGGGCAGGATTCATCCCCTCTTGGACGACAAGGTGTTGTCGTCTTGGAACGGCCTGATGCTGCGGGCTTTCGCCGAGGCGGCAGCGGCGTTAAATAACGAAAAATACCTGGCGGCGGCGATAGCCAATGCCGAGTTCTTGGTAGACACAATGATACCCCAAGGACGCTTGCTTCGGACCTACCGAGGCGGCCAAGCCAAGCTGTTGGGTTACCTGGAAGACTACTCATTCGTGGCCGACGGCTTGCTGGCCCTTTACGAGGCTACTTTCCAACAACGTTGGTTGGATGAAGCCATCTCCCTCGCTGACGCCATGGTGGAGTTGTTCTGGGACGAAGAGACTGGAGCGTTTTACGATACCGGCTCGGACCACGAATCTCTGGTGGTGCGGCCCCGGGACGTTTTCGACAACGCCCAGCCCTGCGGTGGGTCGGTGGCCACCGAGTTACTGCTCCGTTTGGCCGTTATTACCGGCAATCAGGAGTACGCACTTAAAGGGGTATCGCCCTTGCGGGCATTGCGGGATTTAATGGGGAAAGCTCCGGCAGGCACCGGCCACTGGTTGGCGGCCTTGGATTTCCACGTGTCCAGCCCCAAAGAAATCGTGATCATCGGCCCCAAGCAGGACCTCGCGACCCAACGCCTACTGGAAACGGTCTATGGTCGTTTCTTGCCGAATAAAGTGGTGGTGGGCGCCGAAGGCCCGGTGGAAGAACTCACCCAAATGCCCCTCCTCCAAGACCGTGGCATGGTCGATGGCAAGCCTGCCGCATACGTGTGCCAAAATTACGTGTGCCAGTTGCCCGTAACCGAGCCTGTGGCTCTAGCCCAGCAACTCGGCGAGTAGCGGCATTACTGCGTGTATTGGGTTGGCATTTACGTCAACAGTTCCAGGACTACCGCACCGGTTATTGGGCATGTATAATAAGCCGATTCACACCGAGACGGCCATTTCGCGATCTATCCGGTCTTTGCATCTCCCGCCGAGTGAACCGGGTCCCATATCAGGGCTTATCAAAACGGGTAATGGCAACAACTTGAAGTTGCTTCACTCTCAAGCGCATCGAGAAAATTCGCCAAGATTCACTAGCAGTAAAGAGCTTCCTTCCTTCGCAGCTTTGGCGCTCCCTTGGAGTTGCTCCCAAGGGATGCGGCTATCGCCGGTCCCGTGTCACGCTCTTTCTTGTGCGCCATTTGTATTGCCGCTGGCGGGTCGATTAGTTAATCCGAGAAATTGTGTTCCGGAGGATGCTTCTCATCAAGGTCCTTCGATTACAGCCAACATTCTTTGCCAATCAAATCACTGATTATCCTGAAGTCTATATTGGCTTACAGAATTTCTGAGTGCTTAGTCAAATATTATCCTTCCGCTGGCAGCCTTTGCCCACACGATTTAATTCATCTAGCTTGTATGAAGTTCCAGCAACGGGAGAGTTCACCGTCCGGCTTTGACGAAGGACTAGTCAAGGCCAATTTAGCTAACTTATAATCGCTATTAATTCACACGGTCCCGACGGTAGTTCGGTATTTCTTGGCAACACGTAGCCGCCCGTGAAAATTATTTGTTTTGTTTGTTAAGGAGAGGCATATGCCAGAAGCGTCCCAGATTATTTATACCAAAATCGATGAGGCTCCGGCCCTGGCCACACACTCGTTGTTGCCGATTCTCCGGGCCTTTACAAAGGGGTCCGGCATTGAATTGGAGGCCTGGGATATCTCGTTAACCGGTCGCATTATCGCCAATTTTCCAGACAATCTGACAGATGAGCAAAAAATCCCTGATTATCTGACCATGTGCAGTAAGCTGTGCGAGAGCCGGGCGGCGAACATTATCAAGCTGCCCAATATTAGTGCTTCTATTCCCCAGTTAAAAGGCGCAATCAAGGAATTGCAGGACAAGGGATATAACATTCCCGACTACCCGGATGACCCTGCAAACGACCAACAACGCGAACTGTTTGAGCGCTTTTCCAGGGTGTTGGGTAGCGCAGTCAACCCAGTCCTACGGGAAGGGAATTCCGATCGCCGGTCGGCTATTTCGGTCAAGGAGCACGGCAAACGCAATCCCCATCGGATGATGCAGGACTGGCCGGAAGTGTCCAAATCCCGCGTTGCCCACATGACCAGCGGAGATTTCTATGGAAGCGAACAGGCCATGACAGCCGCAGAATCGGGAACGGCTGTCATCGTTTTTATGACCCGGGACGGGCGTGAGACCATACTCAAATCCGGTATCCCTTTGTTAGCCGATGAAATCATCGATTGCTCCGTGATGAATGTGAGGGAGCTGCGCGAATTTTACGCTGAGGAAATGCAAAAGGCTAAGGCTGATGGCGTGTTGCTATCTTTGCATGTTAAGTCAACCATGATGCGCGTTTCCGATCCGATTATTTTTGGCCATTGTGTGTCGGTTTACTACGAGGACGTGTTGACCAAACACTCGGCTGAATTGGGTGAGCTTGCAGTGAACCCCGACAATGGAATAGCTGAGCTCTATACCAAGATTCAATCCCTGACTGAGGAAAAACGAGCAGAAATCGAGGCAGATATCCAAGCGGTCTACAGCGTCCGGCCAGAGTTGATGATGGTGAACTCCAGTCGGGGTATCACCAATTTGCATGTGCCAAGCGATGTGATTATTGATGCCACCATGCCGGTGATGGTCCGCGATGGCGGCCGAACGTGGGGTCCCGATAACGAGTTGCACGATACGGTGGCGATGATCCCTGATCGCTCTTATGCGACTTTATATCAAGCGATTATCGAAGATTGCCAGGCGCACGGGGCGTTTGATCCAGCTACCATCGGCAGTGTCGCCAATGTTGGGCTGATGGCCCAACGGGCCGAAGAGTATGGGTCTCACGACAAGACATTTAGGTCTCCCGGAGACGGGACGATTCGGGTCGTGGACGCATCGGGCGCAACTCTGATGGAACAGAGAGTAGAAGAAGGCGATATCTTCAGGATGTG
The DNA here is from genome assembly GCA_002817055.1 of SAR202 cluster bacterium Io17-Chloro-G7. The sequence continues at coordinate 13,548 of MUCU01000068.1, forward strand.
CCAGACCAAGGACGAGCCGATCCAGGACTGGGTCAAGCTTGGGGTCAATCGAGCTAGAATCACCGGCACACCCTCCATCTTTTGGTTGGACCCGAACCGGGCCCACGACTCCGAGTTGATTAAAAAGGTGGACAAATATCTGCCTAGCCACGACACGACGGGGCTGGACATTCGCACCATGTCTCCTATCGATGCGATGGCATTCACGATGGCGCGCAGCCGTGCTGGCCAGGACACGATATCCGTGACTGGCAACGTGCTGCGGGATTATTTAACTGACCTCTTTCCCATCCTGGAATTGGGCACCAGCGCCAAGATGCTTTCTGTGGTCCCTCTGCTCAAAGGCGGTGGGATGTTTGAGACAGGCGCTGGCGGGTCGGCCCCCAGGCATGTACAGCAGTTCCTAGAGGAAGGCCATTTGCGGTGGGATTCCCTGGGTGAATTCTGTGCCCTGGTCGCTTCCTTTGAGCATTTGGGCGAGGTGTTTAATAACGCCAGCGCGAAGCTCTTAGCCGAGACACTAGACCAAGCGGTAGGGCAGCATTTGGAGCACAATCGAGCGCCATCGCGTCGGGTGAACGAACTGGACACCCGAGGCAGTCATTTCTACTTGGCTCTATATTGGGCGGAAGCGTTGGCTAAGCAGACTCAAGATTCAGAGTTACAAGCTCGCTTTACCGAGGTGGCCAAGCAGCTCGCCGCCAACGAAGACAAGATTGTTCAGGAGCTGATTGACGCTCAAGGACAGCCGGTGGATATCGGTGGTTATTACCTTCCTAATGATGAAATGGCCGCCAAAGCCATGCGCCCCAGCGCCACTCTCAACGCAATCATGGACTCTATCTAGTAGAAAGCCGGTTGGCAAGTACTTGATGGATCGGGCTACTGACCTCCAGGTCGTATCCCGTTGGGAAGAATCCGTACACGTTTAGAGGCGGACATCAATCACAAAACATGACCATTGTCAATGCTGAAGGTAAGCTGTCTGAGGGTATGCGTGATTGGTCGTTAGCCGAGTTTGACAGTAAATTGGTTCAAGGGTTCTCCGACTCAGTTACTAGACCGCTTATAGCTACAGGGTATTCTGAACTTGTCAGAGCAATAGCCGATCATGGGCTGACGGTTCAGCAATGGCTTGACGGCAGTTTCTGTATAGCCAAAGCAGACCCTGGCGACTTGGACTTGGTGACCATCCTGGATAAGGACACAGTCGACTCACTGCCACCCCGAAATCATATTTCCCTGGTAGAATTGTTTGACGAGCCTGTTACAAAAACAAAATACCAGTGCGACTCTTATGTGGCCATAAGAGTACCTGAGAGCCATCCCGGTTAAGACGTGTGGCAGGCAAGTCAGGAATATTGGTTAAGGTGGATTGGTCACGATCGCTCAGGACGCCCAAAAGGAATAGTGAGCGTGTCTGCTGGCAGAAACCATCTATACCGCCCAGGTGGGGCCGCGGATGGCTGATGAATCGATAAACATTAACCCTCTCCAAGAGGAATTCGCTGAGCTCGATGGTCTGATAGTAAGCCATCGTAAACTAGTCAGCAACGACCCGGACTCGTTTGCGTATTCGTTGGCGCTTAAATCATTGGAGTCAAGAAGAGAAAGTCTGTTATAAGAATCGATAGATGCGCGGAGCGGAAAGAATGTGCGAAAAAGGAGAAGTATGCGCAGCAAAGTTACGGTAGTCGGCGCAGGCAACGTTGGCGCCACCACCGCCCTTAGAATCAGTCAACTCGGATATACCGATGTCGTTTTGGTTGATGTGATTGAAGACCTGCCCCAAGGCAAAAGTCTGGACATGCTGGAAGCCGGTCCCGTCTTGGGCACCGACGCCAACATCACCGGCAGCAATGGCTACGAGGAATCCTCCGATTCGGACGTTGTGGTAATTACGGCCGGCATAGCCCGACGCCCTGGTATGAGCCGCGATGACCTGCTTCTAACCAACATGAAAATTACTTCTTCAGTCACCGAGCAGGTAGTCAAATACTCGCCCAATTGCATCATCATAGCTGTGACTAATCCCCTGGACGCCATGGTCCAGAACGTCTACGAGAGCAGCGGCTTCCCTCGCAACCGAGTGTTCGGCATGGCGGGAATTCTGGACACTGCCCGCTTCCGTACTTTTATAGCCCAGGAACTGGATGTGTCCGTTGAGGACGTGCAGGCATTGGTCTTGGGAGGCCACGGCGACGACATGGTGCCCTTGGTCCGTTACACCAGCGTGGGCGGCATACCCCTAACCGAGCTAATGGCCGAAGAGAAGGTGGAACAACTGGTCCGCCGAACCAGGCAAGGTGGCGGGGAAATCGTAGCCCTGCTAAAAGAGGGCAGCGCCTACTACGCTCCGTCTGCCGCCATTACCCAAATGGTGGAAGCGGTTTTGTTGGACAAGAAACGAATCTTGCCTTGTTGCGCCTACCTGGAAGGCGAGTTCGGCATCAACGGCCTTTGCGTGGGTGTGCCGGTGAAGCTGGGAGCAGGCGGCATGGAAAAGATAATAGATATAAATTTGACCGAAGACGAACGCTTGGCCTTAGGTCACTCTGCGGCCAGCGTTCAAGAGCTTGTGGATATTATGCGCAAGGCCAAAGCTGAGGGTTAGCTAAAAGCGCTCTGGCACCCACATGTCCATCTTCCATCAGACATTGATTCAGCCGGGGAACCGCGAAGGTCCATCATTATTCGGCAAGTTAGCAACGCCCGAGATTGCCGGCAAAAGGAGGCACACCATAACCACGCCTCGGGCATCTTCTGATAGCTGCGTGATGTGCGACTTGCCGGTTTTCCAACGCGGGGGTAACGACCCCCGGCAGATTGCCGACTTGGATGTTTCCACGGCTGTTCTGGCTTCGAGGGAGCAGTTTTACCGGGGATACACCCTCTTAGTGCTCAATCAGCACGCTGTAGAGCTGTTCGATTTGGACGAAGAAATCCGGCGGCAATTCGTCGAAGACGCAAATCGTATGGCCGAGGCTTTAAACAAGACTTTTCAGCCACTGAAAATGAATTTGTGCCTGCTCGGGAACACTCTGCGCCACATCCACTGGCATTTAATTCCGAGGAGAGGAACCGACCCGGACCCCAAGTGGCCGGTTTGGAAGTTCCCATTTCCAGACGTGAGGTTGTCCGACGGCGAGTTTCAAAAAATGGCCGACGATATCCGGGCGAATTTGTGACACTCGCTTGACCTCATGGCCGCCTCTAGAACCCAGCCCCGGCAAAGCTCAGCGGCGTTTTCGCGACCAACAACCTCCGAATATCAATTGGCAATGCTGGGCGTTGTGCCCGGCAGTCGGTGGATTACAATATCGAAAGAGTCCCTGGGCTGGGTAAGTCCATGGGGAAACAGCAATTATGGGAGCATCGTATGGCGCAACGCACACCTCAAGAACGACAGTTGCTGGACAAAGCAGCTCAATACTTCCCAGGTGGGAATAACGGGAACATCGGATTCAGCGACGGCCTGAATTTCCTTGTCCGTGAAGGCCGAGGCTCCCACATCTGGGACGTGAGCGGTAACGAATACGTTGACTGGCTAATGGGCGCCGGCCCCATGGTGCTGGGCCACGCCCACCCGGCGGTAACCGAGGCCGTCATAAAAGCGGTGGAGCAAGGTAGTACCTTCTTTGCTGACAGCGAAAAGGCTGTGCTACTGGCCGAAGAACTGGTCAAAGCGGTTCCCTGCGCCGACCAGGTGCGTTTCACCACCAGCGGCACCGACGCATGCTTTCAGGCGATGCGGGCCGCTAGAGCCTACCGCGGTAGAGAAAAGATCCTCAAGTTCGAAGGCGGCTACCACGGCAGCAGCGACTATGCCCAGATGAGCGTAACCCCGTCAGCGCGGGAGGAGTTCCCTCGTTCCGAGGCCAACAATGCTGGCATACCCCACGCCATTCAAGAATTGATGCTGGTCGCCCCGTTCAACGACCTGGAAACCACAACCGCAATTATTGAAGCGCATCACGATGAGTTGGCTGGAGTGATCGTGGAGCCTCTACAGCGAGTACTTGCTCCCCAACTGGGATTCTTGAAAGGCTTGCGAGAAGTGACCGCCCACTACGGCATACCGTTGATCTTCGACGAAGTGGTAACCGGCTTCCGCCTAGCCTACGGGGGTGCCCAAGAGTTTTACGACGTGGTGCCCGACATGTGCACCTTGGGGAAGATCATGGGCGGAGGGTATCCTCTTGCCGCGCTTTTGGGCCGGACCGAATTTATGGACGTTTACGATAGATCAACCGCGGAACCGGACCGCTTTGTCAACCAGATTGGAACGCTAAATGGCAACCCAATCGCCTGCGCCGCCGGATTGGCCTCCCTGGCCGAGTTGAGAAAGGAAGGAGCGTATGACCGTCTGAAGGAAGTTGGCGGTCGGTTGCGCCAAGCCTTGAAGGATATCTGCAAGGAGAATGATATCCCAGTCCAAATGTGCGGTGAAGACGCCATTTTCGACATTTATTTCATCGACCGCCCTGTGGTCAACTATCGTGATACTCTCTTGGCCGACTCGGGAATGATCGCCCGGTTCAACACCGGACTGCTGGAGAGGGGCATACTGAAGGGCGTGCCAAAGTTCTACCCGTCCATCGTCCACACGGATGAAGACGTTGATAGGACGATTCGAGCCTTCGAGGAAGTAATCCCTGGGATCAAGAACTAGGTTCTTTAGGAAGGGTTAGGGGAACCCTTTCTTGCAAGAAAGGGTTCCCCTAAGAACTCGTATCTTTGATTTGCTACGGTCCGGGAAACTTAGCCCGCCCCAACCTTCACCGTCAGCGCTTTGGTGCTCATAATATGCTTCTGAAGTCCCAACTCCTGGCGGCTTATACCCATGGCCAAGCCGATTGCTTGCGGGAGATGCAAAATGGGCATCTCGATCTTCCGGTTTGCTTGAGCTTGGGCTTTCGGTTGGTAGCCATCCAGGTTCAGGTGGCACAGAGGGCAAGGCGTAATCATTGCATCGGCCCCCAAGTCTTTGACGTCGGAGGTATGCTTGGCGACCATGGCCACTGAGTTGGTTTCGTTGATGGTTAGGATGGGAAACCCGCAGCAGCGGGTCTTGCCGCTGAAATCCACCACCGTAGCCCCCAAGGTCTCTATGACCTGCTCTAATGCCGTCAGCCGCTCGGGGTGATCCGCCATGTCCAAGGCGTCGGTTGGCCTGACCAAATAGCACCCGTAAAACGGGGCCATTCTGATTCCAGCCAAGGGACGGGTAATTAATTCCGTCAGCTTTTCCAGACCCACGTCTTCGATCATTACCCACAAAAGGTGCTTCGGGTCGGCAGTTCCTTTATACTCCAAGCCTTCTTCGGCCAACTCCTTATTGACCCTAGCCAGATATTCCGGGTCCTTCCTCATCCGGAAATTTGCTTGGCTCATCACCCCTTGGCAGGTGCTGCAAATGGTCATTATCTGCAGACCCAAGTCTTCCGCCATAGCGAAGGTACGAGCGTTCAGTGTATCGCCCAAGAATTCGTTTTTCTCTTGGAGCACCCCGGCCCCGGTGCAGGAAGCCCCCGGCATTTCTTGCAACTCGATGCCCAACCGCTGGCAAATCAATTTGGCGGCTTGATACAACTCGGGGCAGCCGCCCCTAGACACACATCCGGGAAAGAAAGCGTACTTCAAACGTATCCTCCAGACTGACGGGGACCTACCATAATGGCTAGGTCCCGATTAATTTCACCAGCTTATTCCACCGGCCCAATAACCAGCTGACTAATCTAAAGGCGGGTCTTCGAGTTTCTTAACCAGCTTCCTAACGTTCTGGACGTTTTCGATGTTGTGATGAATCAGCGGCGGCATTTTGCCGTGGGTGAGCGCCCTCAAGCCAACCGGGAGGAAACTCATCAACCCGGGCAGGTTGGTAATGCCCACGGTTTTCACCGGCAAGAGAGCTTCGTTTAACGAACCGCTGTGTCCAACGATCTCGACGAAAGCCTCGGCGTGGCGAGCGCCATTGCTGTTGTTTAAACCGGCGCTCATGGCTTGGTCTCGCAGGGCCATGATGCGGCCCATCGGGTCGACGCCTTTAGGGCAAGCTGCCACGCACTCGCCGCAACGGGTGCAGTCCCACATGCCCGTGGATTCGACCAGTTGCTCCAGCCGCTCATGGGACACGCCGTTGGAGTCCCCATCCCTGGGGTCGGCGGTAAACCGGTAAGCCTTGGCCAAAGCGGCCGGGCCTAGAAATGTCGGGTCCACCTCCAAAACCGTACAGTCGGAGACACAGGAGCCGCACATAATACATGCCGTCACCGAAGAGAGATGAAGCATCGAATCATTGGATGCAATGTACTCCTCTTCGGGTAGCTGCCCTTGGGGCTGAAGGTAGGGTTCCACCTGTCTGATTTTGTCCCAGAAAAGATTAAAGTCCACCACCAAGTCTTTAATCACAGGCATCACGCCCGCTGGCTCGATGACTATTGTGTTGTCGCCGTCAGTTACATTGGCCGCTTGGGTTTTACAAGCAAGACCGGCGTGACCGTTAATCCGCATTGCGCAGGATCCGCAGATTGAACTGCGGCAAGAGCAGCGCAGGCTCAGTGTACCGTCTTGCTCTTCCCGAATTTTGATCAGCGCATCCAGGACGGTAGCGTTGCCATCCAGTGCTACGGGGAATTCCTGCCAGTATGATTCCGGATTTTCCGCCTCAGGGTCATATCTGCGAATGCGAACCGTAACATCCATAAATTAAAGTTTCCTCTTTTCAAGCATCCGTTCTTTTGGGCATCCATATGGTAACGGATACAGGAGTAGATTAGTACTTCCTTTCTTCAGGCGCCCACTTGGTTACGGAAACCGGAAGGTATGAAATGTCCGGTCCCACTTCCCCTTTGGTTACCACCACGTGCTTCATCCAGTTCTCATCATCACGGTTGGGAAAATCGGTGCGGGCTTGAGCGCCGCGGCTGTCCTTCCGGTCCAATGCGCTTACCGTAACAGCACTAGCACAGTCCATCATGAAGCCCAACTCCAGGGAGAAAACCAGGTCGGTATTAAATATGCGCCCCTTGTTGTCCACGGGCACGGTGACATAACGCTTTTCCAAGCCCTCCAAATCCCGCAATGTCTCCTGCATACCGGATTCGTTACGGTATACAGCCAGGTTGTTATTCAAGGACTGGCCCATATCCAATCGGATAGCGCCGACCCGGTCGCCGTTTTGCGGGCGGTCAAGGATGCCTTGCAGGCGATCCTGCTCTTTCCTTACCACTGCGTCAACGTCGAACTCCACATAGTCCAAGTCCCGGGCCGTGGCAGCCGCGTGATTCCCTGAGCGCTCTCCAAACACGATGGTGTCCAAGAGAGAATTAGCCCCCAATCGGTTGCCGCCATGTACGCTTACGCAGGCGCACTCACCAGCAGCGTAGACGCCGGGCAGGTTGGTTTGCCCGTCTACGTCGGTCTTAATACCGCCCATAATGTAGTGCATTCCCGGGCGGATGGGCACCGGTTCTTTAATCATATCCACACCGATCAGGTCTATGCCGATCTCCCTAATCTGGCTCAGCTTCTCCATGATCAGGCTCTCGCCCAAGTGACGGCAGTCCAAGAACATGCAACCGTTCGTTCCGTTCCCGGCGTTAATCTCAGTCTGCTCCGCTCTGGACACAACGTCTCTGGAAGCCAACTCCATCATGTTGGGAGCGTACTTCTCCATGAACCTATCGCCGTTTTTATCCAGCAGGTAGGCCCCTTCGCCCCTAGCCGCTTCGGAAATCAAGACTCCGCTGCCCATCAACGTTGTTGGATGATACTGGACCATCTCCATATCCATCAGCCGCGCGCCAGCATTGTAGGCCAACGCCATGCCATCTCCGGTAACAATCAAAGCGTTGGTGCTGGGCTCAAAGGTTCTCCCCAGACCACCTGTAGCGAAGATAATTGTCTTGGCCCTAATGGCGAAAACCTGGCCGGTGCGTATTTCCAGAGCGGTCACTCCACAGACCTGACCGTCTTCTCTTATGAGCGCGGTAACAAACCACTCTTCGTAGCTGCGGATACCCGACTTTATCAGTTGTTCGAACATTACGTGGAGCAATGCCTGGCCGGTGAAGTCGCCGACGAAGAAGGTCCTGGCGCGCCGCTGGCCACCAAAGGCCCGCGTGCCCAGTTTACCCTCATCGTCCCGGTTGAAGGTCACGCCCATGTGCTCCATATCAATCAGGGAGCGGCCCGCCGACCGGCACATTACTTCGATTGCGTCTTGATCCCCGAGGAAATCGCTGCCCTTCACGGTGTCGTAGGCGTGGTCCTCCCAGTCGTCTCCTCGGTCGGTCAGTGCGGCGTTGATGCCGCCTTGCGCTGCGTTGGAGTGGCTCCTGACCGGGTGCACCTTGCTAATAATTGCTGTGTTGGCGCCGTTGGCATTGGCGGCGATGGCCGCTCGCATGCCAGCTAATCCGGCACCGATGATAAGAACGTCATGCTCCAGCATGGGTGGTTATTCCTCCAGCCTTGCCGATTGTATCCCGCCGAATATAGTTTGATCTCGCCCGGTGCCATTCGGCATCCGGTTTGAATGACAATTTTGATGTTTAGGACCTAGTCCAACTTCTCCAAGAACGTACCAATTATGTCGAAACCAGTATATCCCAAAATAAGAGCCTCCACCTCTCCAGGCCAGGCTCGAGAGCCTGTAAGCCACAGCAATATTGGGCCAGCCGGCTAGGGCTTGGCCCGCATGGCAAGCAGCAGAGCGGCTATGCTCTTCACGTCTTGAATTTCCCCGCTCTGGATCAAGCTTGGAATTGTGTCCAAAGGCACGGTCAGCACGGAAATTTGCTCGTCGTCATCCGCAGACAGCTTTGAGGGGCTCAAATCCGTGGCCAAGTAAGCGTACATGAACTCGGTGCACCAACCAGGAGCCAGCCAAAAGCTGGACAATAGTTCCAGGTTCCCGGCCGTGTAGCCAATCTCTTCCTTGAGTTCCCGGATGGTTGCTTCCGCGGGGTCTTCGCCATCCTCAATACCGCCAGCCACAATCTCCAGCAGTTCGGACTCGGTGGGCTTGCGATATTGCTTAACCATCAGCACATTGCCCTGACCGTCAAAGGGCACTGCGCATATCGACTCCGAGTGCTCGGCAATCTCCCTGGTGGTCAAGATACCGTTGGGCATACGCACTTTATCGACCCTAAGATTGAGCATTCTCCCGCGAAACATCATCTCGCTGGAAACCGTTACTTCCTCATTGGATTTCTCTTCGGGCGCTGAACTAGATTCCACCACTTTTGCTGCTTACCTCACTGTCCTCGGATACTCACGCCCAACCTTCGGGTCAGGGTGGCGTAGTAGTGGCTGGGAGGGTTGGCCCGCAAAAACCTAGCCCGGTACGGGCTCTGTTTCACCATCACCCTGTCTCCCGGCTCCATTGGAAAGTCTACGTAACCGTCGATACTCAACGTTGCGTCTTGGTATCCTTCAAGGCTTAATTCAACATTTACTTCGGCAGATAAAACCAGCGCTGCGGTCAAGCCCATGTGGGCGGCCACTGGTTTGAGCACCAGAGAATCCGAGGCAATGTCTAAGATCGGCCCACCAACTGCCAGATTGTAGCCGGTGGTGCCCGTAGCGGTTGAGAGTATGACGGCGTCGGCCCGAAATGTCGTCAATTGGGCCCCGTCGATGTATCCGGTAATCGTGACCACCCGCGATACCGCCCCCCGTGCCAGCACAACGTCGTTCAGAGCGTGGCAAGGAACACCTACCTCAGAGTCGCTACCATGTGCTTTGACCAGGGTTGCTTGGATCATGAAGCGCTCTTCCACCCGGCATTCGCTGTTTATGTACAAAGGCAGTTTCTCCAAGGCCTCATGCACTTGGAGTTCGGTCATGAATCCCAGGCGCCCCATGTTGATGCCCACCACCGGAATACGGTTAGGAGCCGTCAGTTGCGCCGCCCGCAGGATTGTCCCGTCGCCGCCTACGGTTATCACCAATTTCGTGTTTTCGGCCCGGTCCTGAAACTTTTCCAGGTTTTCGGCGGGCGAAATCCAGCTATCTTCGGGCAAGGGCAATTGGTGCAAAATGGTCGTGCCCAAATCCAAAGCTTCGGGTATCCGGGCGTTGTATATGATGCCTACGCTATTCATGTTTCTTTCAGCTATTAGCTTTCAAGCCGTAAACAATCAGCTTATCGGTTGGAGAGCCGAGCCAGTCTAGCACCAGCCTTAAATCAGTGTCAATTATAACCACCCGAATGCCTCTCGGCCTTAGGGAGATTGTGGTTAGAGACTAATCAACCAAGGCCTACATCCGATCGCTCTGCTCCCACCTTACGGCGTCAACGGCCCCACGGCAATCTTCGATAGGTCTAGAACGAAACCAGGGGCGATCCCTATAAAAAGCATGGCAGCTCCGGCAATGCCCAAGGCAGCCCAGGACGCTGGTGGCGCCGAAATCCGCTCCTCGGTCGTTGATGGCTGAAGGAACATTACCCGAATTATTCGAATGTAGTAATAAGCCGATACGACACTACTAATGACACCGACGATGGCCAGCCAGACCAGATCAGCGTTTACCGCAGCTGTAAATATGTACAGCTTGCCGATAAAGATGCTGGTGGGCGGCACGCCGATCAGCGCTGCCAAGGCCAGGGCCAGTATTGCCGCCAAAAGTGGCGACCGGCGGGCAATTCCGGCGTAGTCCTCTATGCGGTCGCTGCCGATACGATTGCCAATGGCGATGATAGCGAAGAACGCCGTCAGGTTGGCAGCGGCGTAGGCGCCCAAATAGAAAAGCACACTATCCGGGCCAACGGATAGAAATCCGGGGATGTTCCCGTCCGCTCCGGTAGCCTTAACTCCTGCGGCCATCCCCACCAGAATATACCCAGCGTGGGCGATGGTGCTGTAACCGAACAATCGACGGATATTGGTCTGGCCAATGGCCACCAGATTGCCAATTATCATTGACGCCGCTGCCAATGCGGCGAACAGACCGGCCCAATCCAGGCTGACGTCGAAAAATCCAGAGAAGAACACCCGCAGCAATATGGCAAAGGCGGCCGCCTTGCTGGCCACCGACAAGAAAGCGATCACCGGCGTGGGGCCGCCTTCATAAACGTCCGGGACCCACATTTGGAAAGGCGCCGAGGATACCTTGAAGCCGAAACCCACCATCAAAAGCACAACGCCCACCAGCAATGCATAGTTGCCGAAGGGAATATCTCCTGACACATTACCCACGCTGGCCGCTATGTCCGATAGAGTCGTGGTGCCGGTGAACCCGTATATCAGAGCCATTCCATAGAGCATCAGGGCAGAGCTGATGGCTCCGACCATCAGGAATTTCATGCCTGCTTCGCTGGACTTGGCAGTGTTCATGAAGGCCGACAGGGCAACCAGGGGCATGGTGCTAAGTTCAACGGCAATGTAGATAGTTATCAACTCGGTTGCTGCGGCCAACAGCATCATTCCCGTGGCGGAAAACAGTATCAGCCCATAGTACTCACCTTGGTAGCGGTCCATCTGCCGTACGTAATCCGTCGAAGCCATGATTACCAGACCGGCCGCCGCCAATACTAGGAAGTTGAAGAACAATGCGAACCGGTCGACGGACAGGCTATTCAACAGAATGCTGGGGTCGCTGGCAGAGAGTAGTTCCGACCCTTTGACCAGGTTAAGAGAATCATCCAGATCGAAGGCTTGAAACACGCTTAGGGTAAGGGGCGCTATCAGGCCCAGGAAAGCGAATATCGGCAGAAGCCCTTTCCGCGGTACTATCAGGTCCAACAGGATGACCAAAAGCGCAGCACCAACCATGCCCAGGTAGGGGGATATCACATATAAGTCGTGGGCGGACATAGCCTAACCGCCCCCCGGCAAAACGTCTAACATCGGCGCCAGTCCGATCTCGAACACATCGGTCAAAAGCGATGGATAGAAGCCGATGCCCACTATTGTTATTACCATGATTACCAAAGGAATCGCTTCGACCAGGCTGGCGTCGGTCAGGTGGTCGAACCGCTCCCGGCGAGGACCGAAGAACGCCCGCTCCATCATCCACAGAATGTAGCCAGCAGCTAACACGATACCCAAGACGGCCAGGGCCGTAGGCCACGCATAGGCCCGGAATGCGCCCAGGAACACCAGCAACTCGGAAACAAACCCGCTTAAACCGGGCAAACCCAATGATGCCAAGCCAGCCAGAAGGATTGCTCCCGCCACAATAGGCATTCTTCCCGCCAAACCACCTAAGTCGGGGATGTAGCGGGTATGGGCTTTGTCGTAGACCAGCCCAACTCCCAAGAACAACAGGCCAGTGATAGTGCCGTGGGTAAATAACTGCATAGCCGCGCCGTTTAGCCCGGTCACGGTCAGCTCTCCTTCGGATATACCCACTGAGCCGATGCCGATGAGGACAAGACCCATGTGGCTGACGCTAGAGAATGCGATGAGGCGCTTGAGGTCGGTCTGACGCATGGTGACCACTGCGCCATAGAGCACGCTGACCACACCCAAAGCAATCAATGCCCAAGCGAAGCGGTCCGTCTGGCTAGGGAACATGCCCACGTTGATGCGCAGCAACCCATAGCCGCCCATTTTTAGAAGCACCCCGGCCAGCATGACGCTGGCCGCCGTGGGTGCATCGGTGTGGGCATCGGGGAGCCAGGTATGCACCGGCCAAGTGGGCAGCTTAATGGCGAAGGCCACGAAGAAAAGCCAGAACAGGCCTGACAAAGGAATCAGTACGCCAGCCGAAACCAGAATGGTGCCCTTGGTGGAAAGCTGGGTCATGTCGAAGGTGCCAAGTTCCGGGGTTAAGAACACCGCCACGATGGCCACCAGCATGAATGCGCTGCCCAAGATGGTGAAAATCAGGAACTTCATTGCCGAGTATTCTTTGCGGCCGCTGCCCCAGATGCTGATGAGCATATACATAGGGACCAGTTCCAGTTCCCAGAACATGAAAAATAACAGCAGGTCCAGCGTGGAAAACACTCCCATCACTGCGGTCTGAAGCAAAAGCAGCCAGAAGAAGTACTCTTTGACCCGAAGCTTGACGTGCATCGATGCCACAATGGCGCAAAAACCCAAGAGCCCTGTTAGCGCTACAAGTGGGGCGCTGAGCCCGTCAACCCCTAAGAAAAAGTTGGCCTTGAGGCTTTCGGAAGGTATCCAGGAAAACTTGTCCACCAGCTGAAAGCGGTCAGCCCTTTCGCTTTGGTCGAAAAGACCAAACACCACCAGAGAGAGCACTAGGTCGGCCAAAGCCACAGCCACAGCGAACAAGCGAATATTGCGGTCGCCCCTGACCAATAGCAAAATGGCCACGGCGCCGGCAGCCGGCACAAAGACCGTCGCAGTCATCAATCCTGTGTATCCGGAAATATCCAATACGGCTCAACTTTTTTAGCTATTAGCGGCCAGCGTGTAGCCTCCGAAAATAGCTGATTGTCTCTTAAGAGAGTAGAAACCCGAGAATAATTAGCAAGCTCCCCAAAACGATCACACCACCGTAGGACTGGACCTGCCCTGTTTGTGCTCGACCGATCATCGGCCCCAGGTTGCGGAAAATCCAACCCGCGGTGTCCACCACACCATCAACAATATTGCGGTCCAGCCAATCCACTATGCCCACAAAAAACCGGTAGAAGGCGCTTCGCACCACCACATTCTCATAGAGCGCGTCAATGTAATATTTTTGGCTTAACAGGGTATGGACTATTCCGGCAGCCTCAAGGGGGTCTCTTGTCCGGGTTTCCCTCCTACCCAGGTAGAGGGCTGCCGCCAAGATTATTCCCATCAAAGCGCCAACGGTGGACAACGTAGCCAGCCACCTGCTGAACCCGTGTATTTCAATGTGGCCAGCAAGGACCGGGACGGTTCCCTCCAGGCCGTGCAGCAAAAACTCGCTTATCCAGTGGCGGGGAATGCCAAACCCCTCTCCCCATTGAGGATTCGCCAAGTAGCCCGAGACGACGGCGGCGACCGCCAGCACCAGCATCGGAAATAACATGACCACCGGAGACTCGGCTAAGTGGACGCCGCTTGTGTGTCCGGCCTCGTGTCCAGACTGAGGAGCGGCTCCCAGCGAGGGTGGCTGGCTCACCGGTTCCGGCTGTGCCTGATCCGCCCGTTCCTGATCGGCCCGTTCCGCTGCAGCCAAGTCCCCTGCAGCCAGGTCCGCCAACTCTTGATCTATGCCCCCCCGGAACTCTCCGTGGAAGGTCATGTTAATCATCCGGAAAGTGTAGAAAGCGGTCAATACGATGCCCACCAACAACATGATGAACGTGAGGCGGTTCACCCAACCGTCCACCAAGCCGCTGCTATACCAAGCGCCTACTATTATTTCGTCCTTGCTCCAGAACCCGGCGAAAGGAATAATACCCATGAGGCTAAGAGCGCCGATTACCATGACCACATAGGTCACTTTCATGTGGCGGACCAAGCCGCCCATGTAGCGCATATTGAAAGTCCCAGTGGCGTGGTTGACGCTGCCAGCCCCCAAAAACAGCAGCGCTTTGAAAGTAGCATGGGTGAATAAGTGGAACAGGGCGGCGCTATAGGCGCCCACCCCCAAGGCAGCCATCATATATCCCAACTGGCTGACGGTGGAATAAGCCATTACTCTCTTTATGTCATTCATCACCAAGCCCATGGTCGCAGCCATGACGGCGGTAAATGCGCCGATAAGGGCGATCACTGACATGGCGTCGCTGGACTGCTGGATCACCGGGTAAAACCGGGCAATCAGGAACACGCCAGCGGCCACCATGGTAGCGGCGTGGATCAATGCGCTGACCGGTGTGGGACCTTCCATGGCGTCTGGGAGCCAGGAGTGCAGTGGAAATTGGCCGGACTTGCCCGCTGCGCCCGAAAATATTCCCAGGGCAAACCAGGTCAAGGCAGCGCCGCTCAGAACGCCGACACCGCCGATTGCCACCGGCTGGGCCGCTTGCCAGATATCGGGTATGTGGAAAGCGTTCAGCCCGGCTGCGGCAAAATCGTCGGCCCGCAAGAACAGGTAAAGAATAGCTAATAAGAAGCCCACGTCGCCAATTCGGGTGATGATAAACGCTTTTTTGGCCGCTGCGGCGGCGGCGGGCCGCTCATGCCAAAAGCCGATGAGAAGGTATGAGGACACCCCGACCAACTCCCAGAAAGCGTAGAGTTGGATTATGTTCGTAGAGAGCACCACGCCCAACATGGAGGCAGTGAACAAAGCCATGTATGCGAAGTAACGGGAGAATCCCGGGTCGCCTTTCATGTAACCCAACGAGTAAATCTGGACCAACAGGCTGACACCGGTCACGACAATCAGCATGATCGCGGTCAGTTGATCAACCAAAATCCCCAATTCTATGGTCGCGCTCCCTACCTGAAGCCATTGGAAGACCTCGAAGTCCATCTCATGCCCTAGAATGACGGAACGCAAGGCCCAGACTGAAAAAGCCAGGGCAACACCCAAAGAGGCAACTAGAAACAGACCGCTTAGGATAGAAAATTGATTGAGGAATGGCCGGATTATCAGCCCGATAACTAGGAAGGAACCTAGAGGTAGGAAGAAGATAGCCCAGATGGCCGCTTCAGGGATCATCTATAGCTTCCTCAGTATCTCTTCGGCTACGTGCTCTCTGCCACTGGGGACGTAGATATTAAACGGCACTCGTTCGCCCCAATCTTGAATGTCGCCTTCGGGCAGTATGCGGGTGGGCAGCCCTTCGCCTTCAAGGGCTTCCTTCCACATTTCGGCCATTATCAAATTGGGCGCTTTTTTGAATTCAACCCACATATTAGCTATCAGCGTTCAGTATTCAGCCAGCGATTGGCGACGGGTCGTTCGGATTCATCAGTTAAGTATTCTGCCAAAACTCGGTTCGTTTGCGGGCCGTCATCACGAACCAAATTGAATAAGATCTGGATTGACGCGGCTATTTTTGAATGCCGTAATCGCGCTAACAGCACTCGTTAATTTTCTGCGCAAGCCCAATTAATTCCGGAGCTCAGCAACTTCCGTCAAGTCCACCGACTCAGTGTTGCGGTACATAGCGAAGACTATGCCAAGCCCCAGAGCAATCTCAGCAGCGGCGACGGTGATGATGAACACCGCAAACACCTGGCCCGTAAGCACGCCACTTAGGTTTTCCGCCAGGTCTTCGTCTAGGGCTAAAGGCGCAACGTATTTGGCCAGCGCCACCAATGTCAGGTTGACGGCGTTGAACATTAACTCTATGGACATGAGTACCGCCAATGCGTTGCGGCGCGCCAGCGAGCCGTACAGCCCGATGGCAAACAGAATTGCCGCAATTATCAGCATCGCTTCAAGAGACATGGCGCATCATCCGGATGATCTAACTTAAAGCTTTAATTTAACGAGCCTGGAGGTCTCGGGCGCATGAGTACCAGCGATCCGATGAGGGCCGCCAACAACAGCACCGACACAGCCTCGAAGGGCAGGACGAAATCTCCTATCAACAAGTCGGCAAGCCCCGACTCCCTGGCGGCAGCCTGTTCGGATTCGGTGGTCAATCCCGAGGCCTCAAGGTCTTCGGTTTCTATATTGGCGACGGCGCTGGTCTGCACCAGGGATACCTTTTCTTGATCTTTCTCGGATATAAGGTCCCAATCGGTGTCGACGGCAACAACCACCAGAGCGGACAACAGCAAGGCGGCGAAAAGCACCGCCGGGACCTGCAAGCGGTTGGGCATATTGCCTCGCTGCACATCTCTGGTCAGCATCACAGCGAAAATAATGAGTATCGATATGGCGCCAACATAGATAAGCACCTGAACCACCGCGAGGAATTCGGCGTTGAGCATCACAAAGAACCCAGCAACCGAAGCGAACACCAGCACCAGTAATAGCGCCGCCCGGAATAGGTCTTTTATTAGAACCACTCCCAAAGCGGCGCCGATGGCCACTATACCCAATGTCCAGAAAACTACGTCCTGAAATAGCATCTAGCGGGATGCACCCCCTGCGCCCTCAGCGTTGTCCCCTTTGTCTCCATCTCCGTTGGCGGGTTCTCCGCCATCTTGTTCAGCATCAGTCTCGTCGGCGGTAAATCGGAGTTCCTGCCTGACAGCGGACACCACCGGGAAACGCATGCCCGCCTTTTCTTTTTGATGCCACTGCCATGATTCCCTGCCCACCTCTTTCCAGTCCAAAGGTTGCCCTCCCTTGGGATCGTAACCTTGGCTCTCCAACTGGGGCCTGTGGTAACTGCTGGGGCGTTTCTCCGATTGGCGCAACATGTCGATGGTTATTACCATGTCTTTCCGGGAGTACTGGCTTTGTTCGAAGCCACTGCCCATGAACAGAGCGTCGTATGGGCAGGCTTCCACACACAAGCCACAGAACATGCACCGGAAAAGCTGGATATCAAATACCTCCAACCGGTATTTGTCCCCTTGTTGCGGAGCGGTTTCACTGGGGCTGGTCTCGATCTTGATGATGCCCAAGGGACAGTACTTGGCGCAGGATGCGCAGCCGGTGCAGCGCTCCTCATACCAAACAAACTCCTCTCCCCGGAACCGGGAATGCTGGGCCACCCTGGTTTCTGGGTACTCGACGGTAAAGGGCTTCTTGGTAAGGTTTTTCAGTGTTACCAGTAGCCCTTTGGCCATATTGATTCCGTAACCCATTAGCTCACCTCGCTTACACTGACCCCGGACGGGACCCCAGACGGGATAGTAGACGGAACACCGGGGGAAGATGTTCTTGGCAGCGGCTTAGGCGGTTTGACCTTCTGCCGAATAAGAGTGCCAAACAACCCGATCGAAACAATAGTAACGGCTATGTTGATACCCGTCATAACCCATAGGTCGTTGGTGCTCAGCACGCCGGAATCGTTTCTGAAGAAATATACTTCCACCGTTGTGACCGCCAGGTTGACCAAGCTAAGGGGAAGCAGGAACTTCCAAGCCAAGGCCATCAACTGGTCTATGCGCAGGCGCGGGAACGTCGCCCGTACCCAAATAAACATGAATAGGACTACGCCCATCTTAATCAGGAACCAGAGCCAACCGATGTATTTGGCGGCTGGACCGTCCCAACCGCTCAGAAAGAAGGTGACCACCAGCGCCGCCGCCGCCAGCGTCGCTCCGAACTCGGCCGCTTGAATCAATGCGAATTTGATTCCGCTGTACTCAATGTGGTAGCCAGCGATAATCTCCGACTCAGCTTCGGCTACGTCGAATGGCGTGCGGTTTAGCTCGGCGGACATCCCAGCAAGGAACACAAACAGCGCTAGTGGTTGGACCAGCAGGAAGGGCAGGTTTTGGGCCTCAACCACATCGGATAACGACATGGAACCGGCAACCATTACCACTCCCAACAGCGACAGCACCAACGGTATTTCATAGCTGATTAGGACCGCCACGCCCCTGGCGGCGCCGAACATGGCATATCGGTTGTTGGAAGACCAGCCAGCCATAAAAATAGCAATCGTGCTTATGGAACTGACTGCTAGCACGTATAGAACACCTATGTTCAGGTCGGCCAGGGCGGTGTCCTTGGCGAAGGGCACGACGGCCAGCACCAGTATCACCGGCATCAACATCAGCACTGGCACCAGTAGGAAAGCCACCCGGTCGGCGTTGGCCGGTGTCAGGTTCTCCTTGGTCATCAGCTTGACCAAGTCGGCGATTGGCTGCAATAGACCGAAAGGTCCCCACCTATTGGGTCCGATGCGGTTGTGCATGCGCCCGATCAGCCGACGCTCCATCCACGACAATACCGCCGCTCCCAAGAGTACGGCATTGACCAGGATTAGCATTATGACCAGACCTGCGACAAGGTACGACAGCCAACAAGGCAAAACGCGGCCCACGCCTTCGTAGATAACCCTAAATAGGACCGTGTCGTGAAGTATGTTGTCGGCGCCAAGGACGCAGTTCATGTATCCGCTGCTCTAGAGATTCTAATAGTACCCAATTCTAATAAGACCGGGTTCTAATAGCCGCTGATTATATTATGACCCGGGAAGTTCGCCGAGCCAGGCACGTCACCGGTCAACCTCACCCAGATTGATGTCCATGCTGCCCAGGGTGACAATCATGTCGGCCAGTTTCCAGCCCACCAGCAAGTGCTCGGTAACAGTCAGATTCATCAGCGAAGGGGAGCGTATCTTGCAACGGTAGGGGCTTACCCCACCGTCGCTGACCAGGAAGAATGCTAGTTCTCCCTTCGAGGCCTCAACCCGACCGTAGGCTTCAACTCCCGGCTGGGGGTGAATAACGAGAGGAACATGGGCGCGGATCGGTCCCGGCTCTATTTGCTGCACACACTGGTCGATAATGCGTGCGCTCTGGTGCATTTCCTGCACACGAACCCAAAAACGATCGTAGTTATCGCCCTTGGTCCCCACCGGCACATCGAATTCGACCCTGTCGTAAGCGTCGTAGGGCTCCATTTTTCGCCAGTCCCAAGCCAAGCCACTGGCCCGAAGCACGGGGCCGCTGACCGAGCAGTTGATAGCCATATCCAAAGGCAAGATGCTGACGTCCCGGGCGCGGATCATGACGATCTCGTTTTCCAGAACCAGTTGCTCTATCTCGTTGATTTCGGAACGGAGCACTGGCATAAAGTTGTCCAAGGCTGGCCAGAAATCGTCTGGAGCGTCAAAAAAGACGCCACCTGGCCGAGCGTAGCTAACGGTTATCCTGGCTCCGCACAGCATCTCGAAGAGGTCCAAGATTCGCTCCCTGGTCCGGAAACAATACATCAGAGGCGTTCCCAGGGTGCCCAAGTCTTGGAGGAAAAATCCCAAGGCCATCAGATGGCTGGCGATGCGTTGTAATTCGGCGGTGATGGTACGCAAGTACTGGGCCCGGCTCGGCGCTTCCACCCCCAATAATTTCTCCACCGCTAAGCAGAATCCTTGGTTATTTATCATGGAGGACACGTAGTCCAACCGGTCGGTCAGGGTAACAATTTGGGTATAGGTCCTCTCTTCCGCTAGCTTTTCGGTACCACGGTGGAGATACCCAAAAACAGGCTCTACCTCAATAATGTCTTCACCGTCAAAAGTGACCCGCAAACGGAACACCCCGTGGGTGCTGGGGTGTTGGGGGCCGACATTGACGGTCATTGGTTCGGTGCGAATCGTCATCTTGTAGCTATCGGCGCTCAGCTATCAGCTTTTGACTGATTGCTGATAACCGATTCCTATAAATAATCCTTTCGCAAAGGATGGCCTGGAAAGCCCTCCCAAAGCATGATGCGTTTCATATTCGGGTGACCCTCAAAGTGGATACCCATAAGGTCCCAAATCTCCCGCTCCTGGAAATCGGCGCCTCGCCACACTCCGTACACCGAAGGCACTGTGAGGTTTTCCCGACCAAACACCCTGGTTTTCACCAGGGCGGTATGGTGACGCTGCATGGAAGTAAGATGGTAGGACAGTTCAAAGTACTCAATGAAGTCCACGGCGCTAATGGAGTTGAGGAACTGGAAGTCCAAATCCGGATCTTCACGCAGAAACCGGCATACTCTGTCAACCAGAGTCGGCTTTACCCATACGGCGGCTTCGTTAACTTGGTCCACCGACCATCGCTCCACCGAATCCGCCACCGCTTCTTGCAGCTTTGCGGCCAAACGTTCCACCGCCACCGGCCCGACAAGCATCAAGTTTGGTCCCTTGGAGCCTGGGTTGAGGCCTCAGCGACTGCACTACCGGACCTGTCTTGACCGGACCTGTCTTTGCTGGCTCCGGCCGCCAAATCTTCAGGAGGCTGGCCCTGTTTTCCTACCGGTGAACCCCGCGCCGGTGAACCCTGCGGCATGCTAGGTCTCTTCAAATTATGGTACTTCTTTATTTTCTCGTGCAAGGCCATTACGCCGTAAAGAAGGGCGTCCGGCCGAGGCGGACAGCCGGGCACGTAGACATCCACAGGAACGATGTGGTCCACCCCGGGGACCACGCTGTAGGAACCGAAGTAGGGTCCGCCACTGGTGGCGCAAACACCCATGGAGATGACCCATTTGGGATCGCCCATCTGGTCGTAGATTCGGCGAATGGCCGGGGCCATTTTCCAAGTAACGGTGCCCGCAACAATCATCAGGTCGGCTTGGCGGGGCGAAGCCCGGAACACTTCCATACCAAACCGGGCAATGTCGAACCGGCCCATGGCCGCCGCCATCATCTCAAAGGCGCAGCAGGCCAGTCCAAACGTGACGGGCCATAGAGCCGACTTCCGGCTCCAGTTGACTAAGGCGTCCACCGACGTAACTAGAAGACTGCTCTTCAGGTCGTCGGGAATTTCCAAAAGCGGCTCGGATAGGGGCTCTGCCGACGCATCTCTCAAGCTTTGGACCCCAGCGCCTTCTTCGCGGTCCAAATCCCAAGTTCTGGTGTTCAGTGGGCCGTCACCACCTGCTATCGTCATAATCTTATGCCTCTATCCCCACTCAAAATCCCGCTTGCGCCAAGCGTAGGCCCAACCCACCAGCAGAATAGCGACGAAGGCGGCCATTTCCACCAGTGCAAATAGCTCCAATTTAAGGAACTTGCTAGCCCAAGGGTACAAGAACACCACCTCTACGTCGAAAATCACGAACATCACGGCGTACATATAATAGCGGAAGTTAAACTGTCCCCACCTTCCGCCGATGACTTCCATGCCGCACTCGTAGGTGTCCGATTTGACCTGGGTGGGGTTGTTCGGGCGAATGCCTATGCGCGAGGACATCCACGACATCAGCAGCATGCTGACGGGGATAGTGAAAGCGACAACCACGAAGATTGCCACCAAGCCGTATTGCCGGAAGTAGTCCTCTTGCATCAGTTTCTAGCAAGCCTTATCGGAATGATGGATTTTATGATTCGCGGGCTTTTGGTATTTGGCCATCCAGATGTTGCCGCCGCTTGATGGTTCCGATGGCGTTTTTGATAGTAATCACTATGGTCGAGTTGCGGGTGAAATTATAACATAGCCAGTAGAACCGCCAACAGTAATAATGGGATGCTTAAACAAGGCGGACCACTGCTGGTACCATATACCCTCTATTAAATACCCCAGGGAACATCTGAATACCCCAGGGAACATCATGGCGGAAGTCCATCAAGTGGATGTCCAGCCGCACGACCATAGCCGGTGGAGCCTCAAACTCGGTCACAGGCGTTGGTCGCGTATCCTTAGAAGATTATTGGTTCTCTGCGGCGAGTCAAAGGACCGGGAGGAAGAATGACCACAGCTACCGGCCCCCTCAAGGGGCTGAAAATCCTGGACTTATCCATCATTGTCGCCGGAGGCACGGCCACCAGCCTGATGGCTGACTTCGGCGCCGAGGTAGTAAAGGTGGAACGGCCCGGAAGCGGCGACCCCTTGCGCAACTGGGGGCCATTTGCCAACGGCGTCTCATTATGGTGGAAAGTCCACTCTCGAAACAAGAAATCCATCACGCTAAACCTGGCCGACGAAGAGGGCCAAGAGATACTAAAGGACCTGGCAAAGCAAGCCGATTTATTGGTCGAGGGATTCCGTCCGGGCGCAATGGAGCGGTGGGGTCTGGGACCCGACGACCTTCAGAAAATCAATCCAAAGCTAATAATGGTGCGTTTTTCCGGCTTTGGCCAAAGCGGGCCTTATAAGGACAGGCCCGGTTTTGGCACCATCGCCGAATGCATGAGCGGCTACGTCGGCATGACCGGCTTTACAGACTCGCCGCCGGTGCTTCCACCGGTTCCCTTGGCCGATGAATTAGCCGGGGTTTTTGGCGCTATGTCGGGCATGATGGCCCTTTACCACCGTGACGCTGGCGGTGGCGCCAAAGGTCAGGTCATCGACGTCAGCCTGTTTGAACCACTGTTCCGGTTGTGCATACCCCATGTGACCATGTTCGACTTGCTGGGCATCAACCGCGAGCGGGTGGGCAACAATTTTCCCGATGCTGCGCCCCGAAGCCTCTATCAAACCGGCGACCAAAGCTGGCTGGGTCTTTCCGCCACCTCTCAGAACACCTTCGAAGGTTTGGCTAGGTCCATGGAGTTGCCAGAGTTGCTTAGCAGCCCTGATTTTAAGGACAATGCGTCCCGCTTGGAAAACCGGGACGCATTAAACGACGTGCTAAACGACTGGCTGGGCCAGAGGTCGACTCTGGAAATCATGGACCAATTGATTCCCGCCGGAGGCGTGGTGGGACCGGTGTACGACGCCGCCAAGATTGCCGACGACCCTCACTACCAAGCGCGGGAAGACATTCTGGAGTTGGACGACCCACAACTTGGCACCACCAAGATGGTGGGCGTGGTGCCCAAGTTCAGCGAAACGCCGGGAGCGGTGGAGCACGCCGGGCCTACATTGGGCGAGCACAACAGTCATATTTACCGCTCCTGGCTGGGGTTCAGTGAAGATCGGATTAGGGATTTAGAGGAGCGAGGGATCGTTTGATCTGAATTAACCGAATTGACTGCCCGGGGATAAAGAGTTGGACCCCACTTCTCGGTGGCATTACCGGTCCCGGCGGTGATTTTTACCAGGGACTACAGATCCTGTCGTTACGTAAATATTCGAGGTAAATGGAATTGGCTAAACCCAAACTTCTGATCGCCACCGGCAACCCCGGCAAGATGCGGGAATACGCCGGTCTGCTTCAAGACGCCCCTTTCCAATTGGTCTCCTTGGCCGATTTGGGCATTACCCATGAGGTCGACGAGACTGGGGAAACATTCGAAGAAAATGCCGTTCTCAAAGCGTCGGAGTACGCTTCGCTTAGCGGGATTCGAACGCTGGCGGATGACTCGGGTTTGGAGGTGGACGCCCTTGGCGGAGAGCCGGGTGTGTTCTCAGCCCGCTATGGGGAGAGACCCTCCGTAATGGGGGTTAAATCCCCCCTAACCCCCCTTTACGAAAGGGGGGGATCTGACGCTGGGCCTGAAACCCTGGAAATTGAGGTTTCTCAGGAACCGGACAGGTGGCACGAAGTGGGAGCCACGAAAATCCCGCTTGGAACCCCTTTGTCGGACCGGGACCGGGTTAACCTTCTGTTGAGAAATTTGGAGGGCGTGCCTTGGGAGCGGCGCACCGCCCGTTTCCGCTGTGTTCTTGCTATATGGACACCTCCATCGCTGCTCGAACGGCAGCAAATCGCCGGCAATACCGACACGCCGAAATGCCCGATAGGCCCCCCTTTCGTAAAGGGGGGTTGGGGGGATTTCGCGTTGCCAACAAGCAAGGCCGGTGGATCAGAATCAGCCCGCGGTGGCAGCATCACGCTCCTAGTGGGTTCAGTGGCGGGAATGATACAATACGAGCCTCTGGGGAATGAGGGATTCGGCTACGATCCCGTATTCTATTTGCCCTCATACGGATTGACCATGGCCCAGCTTCCGTTGGACGAGAAGAACCGCATCAGCCACCGCGGCAACGCCGTGGGCAAGGCAGCAAGGCTCCTAACCAGAGGGTTTGGCGCATGAGCTCAAAGAAAACTTGAGACGAGCCGGCTGATAGCTTTGAGGATATACTTTACCTATGGTTACAGACCAGTTCGGCAGACCTTTGCGTGACCTTCGCATTTCCGTCACCGACCGCTGTAATTTCCGTTGCCCCTATTGCATGCCTGCGGAGATCTACGGCGAGGCATACGAGTTTCTTCCCAAAGAAGAGATTCTCACTTTTGAGGAGATTGGGCGCCTAGCCAGCTGTTTTGCTCAGTTGGGTGTGAACAAGATTCGAATTACCGGCGGCGAGCCCTTGCTCAGGGCGGACCTCCACCGGCTTATCGCCATGCTGTCGGGCATTGACGGGGTCGAGGACCTGACCCTAACCACCAACGGGTATTTGCTGGCTCAACAAGCTCAGCAACTCAAAGACGCAGGGCTAAATCGGTTGACTGTCAGCCTAGATGCTCTGGACGAGGACACGTTCAAAAAAATGAACGGTCGCGGCTTTGGCACCCGCCGTGTCTTACTGGGCATTGAACGAGCGGCAGAGGCCGGGCTGTCCCCCATCAAGATTAACGCCGTGGTGCAAAAGGGCGTAAACGACCATGCCGTCGTCGAGTTGGCCCGCCATTTCAAGGGCAGCGGCCACATAATGCGGTTCATCGAATACATGGACGTGGGCACCCGCAACGGTTGGAAACTGGACGAGGTGATGCCCGCCTCGGAGATCGTACGGCGCATCCACGAGCTGATGCCCATCGAACCGGTCGACAGCAGTTACCGGGGAGAGGTGGCATCCCGCTATCGCTACCGGGACGGCGGAGGCGAAGTCGGGGTCATATCCTCGGTTTCGGAACCTTTCTGCGGAGATTGCACCCGCTCCCGTCTGTCCACCGACGGTTCGATTTACACCTGCTTGTTTGCTGCCAATGGCGTCAGCCTCCGGGACCCCATGCGGGCCGGGGCAAGCGACGATGAACTTAAAGATTTGATCTCCAATACATGGGGCGCCAGAACAGACAGATATTCCCAAGAACGGACCGAGTATCCCAAGCTGGGAATCTCACCCAAGAAGGTTGAGATGTACCAGATTGGCGGGTAGCCGGATAATACCTCTGAGGTTTGGAATGGGCGAGCCTGCTGGCCAACCCAGCATTTAGGATAATAAATTGTCAACCAATCAGACCCTAACCATCTACACCGACGGCTCCTGCCTGGGCAATCCCGGCCCCGGCGGCTGGGGTGCCATAGTCTTTGACGCATCGGGGGAGCCTCAGCGTCTGTCGGGGCACGAAGGCCACACCACCAATAACCGCATGGAGTTGATGGCGGCCATCCAAGGCCTGGAAGCCGCACCAACCGGCGCAAGCGTGATCCTCTACAGCGACTCCGGCTACCTAGTCAACACCATGACCAAAAATTGGAAGAGGCGGGTGAACCATGACTTGTGGGTACGGCTTGATGCCCTTTCGGTGTCCAGAAGCGTGGAATGGCGGTGGGTGCGGGGCCACAACGGCGACCGGTGGAACGAAGCGGCCGACCGTCTGGCGGTGTCTGCTATGAAGATCGCCGCCGATGGGAATTCGGACGACACTAGTTTAAACGCACCTTCATCAGATTTCAGGTCACCAGATTCCAGGTCACCAGACTCCAATTCACCGGACCCCAGTTCACCGGCAGACAATCCAGCCATCACTTTGACCCACTTGGACGAGACAGGCCGAGCCCGGATGGTGGACGTCGGCGACAAACCGGTGACCGACCGTGAAGCGACGGCCAAGGGCCACGTGGCGGTCCAACCCGAAACGCTCCGCTTGATCAAAGAAGGGTTGATGAAAAAAGGCGACGTTTTGACCATCGCCCAACTGGCCGGAATCATGGGCGCCAAGCGGACCTCGGACTTGATTCCATTGTGCCACCCTTTGCCGATAAACAAGGTAAATGTTGAACTGGAACTTGATGAGGCGGCAAATCAAATCGAAATTTCGGCGACCGTAAGCACATCGGCCAAGACTGGTGTGGAGATGGAGGCATTGACCGCCGTATCGGTGGCGGCGTTGACCGTTTACGACATGTGCAAGGCCGTGGACCGGGGAGTGCGGATCGAGGCGATACGCTTAGTGCGAAAAACCGGCGGACGCAGCGGGGACATAAACCTGGAAGACTAACAATTTCTGGCAAAGCCTCCGGCCAACGACACGGTTGACACTGTAATCAGGCCTACTTTCTAGGCGCGTTCTGCGGTGCAATAACACGCTCCAAGCCGGAAGACCTAGCCGGTTACCGGCTCCGTTTTCCAAGTTCCAGATAAATCAAACGGATTGCAGAAGACGCATAGATTATGTAATCCTCTACTGTCAAGTCCAGCTCCGTTAAATCCTCAACTGTATCGACGTCCCTGACTCCTTCAATTCCAGGCAGCAACCTGAGGTCCAGTTCGCTGATCTCCCCTCCGGGCAGCACCACCACGCACCCCAAATCCGCCGGCGCACCGGGCAAAGGTTCCAACTCCATGGCTTGTAGGGACACCATATTCATGAACGCCGGGAAAGGGCGCAGTCTGGATGCCAGGTCTATCAATACTTCCCTCAACCGGCTAGCGGTCTGCTCCAACAGTGCTTGGGAGTCGAGAGGTGGCTGGGCCGGGTAGATTCTCTCAGAATTCATATCCGGTACATGATACAACACGCACACGAAATCAAGAGATCGAATCAACAAGTTGGGCTATTATCCCCAACACCGGCGGCAATCGACCTCAATGCTAATTGACACTCAAAGCAGGCTCGCATTAACATTATTAATGCGGAGCGAGGCCAGGCGGCTGGTCGGCCCGTTCCTAGGTGGCACCGTAGCTCAGTGGTTAGAGCGGGCGCTTCATAAGCGCTAGGTCGCTGGTTCGAACCCAGCCGGTGCCACCATTTGTTGAATCGGAGCGCTATTGCGAGGCTAAAGGCAGCTTTTTCGGGACGGCTGCCATGACCGCCGGGCCATGTAGTTCGGGTGTTAGCGCACCTAATTGTGGCCGCGAACCCATTTCAGATGATGACCTAATCCGTGGCTTCGTCCTCGCCCTTGAGGGACGCGCGTCATGGATTTTTTTATCTACGAAGACAACATCCGCAAGCTATCTGGTTTTGCCCGAAACCCAGGCCTCGCTGGACTAGCTACATTCAACCGGGTTGTGGGACCGGGCTGTGGTGCGGCACTGGCTCAGTTCGCTGCGCCAGCAGCGCAACAATCATGCTACCGTCTCTATTCGCTACCCGCCCATTAACCGCCTTTTCCGGTGGTGCGTGCCGGTGATGCATGCTGGTGGTGCGTGAAGAAGGAGGATCGGACTGATAATCCCATGGGCCGGGATGAACCACCCAAACTCGAACAAATGACATTTTGACCGCCAGATACAAGGCCTGTTTTACTAATTTAGGATGGTCAAAATGCGCGCTCTTAAACAGGTCCGGTGTTTACCTGCCGGGTCTTATCTGAAGG
>MUCU01000069.1 GCA_002817055.1 SAR202 cluster bacterium Io17-Chloro-G7
CCGTCGACTCAACCATCACTACCCCTCCCCAATTCCATCATGATGGCTACTATTTTATACAAATTTCAAATTGCCATTAAGACGCGATTGCCCTGAGTAGCGGCAATAGGCGTTGTATTCGAAGAGAACTTGACGCTTCAAACGATGAGGGCCGAGGTGGTGCATGGGCACTCCCGTAGATGTGGACAGAGGGTAATACTTGGGCCGTCTTTCGAACTGCACAGGGAACAGCCGCAACTCTTCGAGATAAAGGAAGAGGGTTCCGCTGTCCCGGCGCAAGGCGAAAGGCGAGTTTGGATTCAGATAAATAGGGGAGTACAGCCCGTGGGGCATGTGCATTGCGTAAGGGGCCAGCCGGGGCCGTCTCAACCCAGCGCTAGGGTTATAGTGATGCTGACCTGCGTCTTCTTTCCACTCCGTCCCAATTCCTTCGTCGGCGGATGGGTCAATGTTGACACCGCTCATAAATAGCCCGCCCTTGACTAGGAAAACCTCTCCTTCCCCAAACGCCTTCTCGGCCAGTCCGGGACGGGAGGTAATTTTGCCAAGCAGAGAGAGCAACATGCTGTCGCCGCTTTGAATAGGGATTGCGGATTTGAACTTTCTTTCTATCGGTCGCTTTAAAAGCTGCCGTATGCCTGAAGAGAGCTTCATGGCAGGTCTTAGCCGTTGCCCACGCACACAGCATAAAGATCATGGGCCACGCTGATGGGGCCATCGAAATACTTCCGAGCATCGTCGATGAGGGGTTGAGTATCTGCGTGGAGAGAGGAATCGATGTGTGTCATTACCAATTCCTTCACACCTGCCATCGCCGCTGCCCGTCCGGCATCCGCGGAAGTAGAATGCAACCTATTTCGGGTCGCTTCCCCGTCTTCCCCGGTGGTTAATGCTTCGTGGATCAGCAGTCGCGCCCCTTTGGCCGCCGTGACCAAACCATTACTGAACCTGGTGTCTCCGGAAAAGACCACCGAAATGCCGTTGCATTCCACTCTCCAGCCCACGGCTCCATCAACATGGTCAACGAGAAATGAAGTGGCATGGGTGGATGTCCCCAGCTCCACTGAACGGCTGGCAAGAGTGGGGAGCCACTGGAACACAGGCCGACCCTCATGGTCCTTGGCGCCCTCCTTATCGATGGAGATGGAGCGCATTCGGGTTGCTTCACACAAGGACCGCAGCGAATCCAGAGATTCATCCGTGCTATAAATCCGCAGTGGCGGTCCATCGGGGTTCACCATTGTGCGCTGGCCTTGCAGAAAAGGAAGACCTCCCATATGGTCCGCATGATTGTGCGTCAACAGGACCTGGTCAAAATCCGTGGCCATGATTCCAACGGCCGCACCCTGCCGCAAAAGACTATTGCCCGAACTGCCGTCAAGCAGCAGCCGGGTGCCGTCCGGGCAGTCCAGCACTATTGCAGTGTGGTTTCGGTAAATACAGTTGCCAGCCCCGGTTCCCAAGAATGTGACGTTAACGTCTGTCATTACCACGACCCTCTGAGGGTTACGTTTATCTTATTGATTAATAAGCCGTGTGGATAAAGCCTGAATATTAAGCCTGATGTCCTTTGGGATGCGCTTGCTCCCGCAAAAGACTCAACGAACGCAGCACTGGAGCATCGGTGAAGCTAAAAAGCACGGCTGGTTCGGTGGCTGATGCGTTTATATGTTCGTGGAACGTCCAACCTGGCACGCAAAACACGTCTTTGGATTCCCAAGATAGCTCTTGGCCGTTCACAATCGAATGCCCGGACCCCTCTACCGCATGGTAGATGGTGCTTGAGGTGTGCCGGTGGGCTTTGGTGGACTCGCCGGGCCTCAGGAGTTGGACGTGGCATGCCATGGTCGGGAAAGCAGGTCCGCCGGTGGTCGGGTTGGTGTACTCTAGGACCACGCCATCGAAAGGGCTGCCCTCAACTGCCGGGGCAAGGCCCTGCAGGGCCTCCCAAGTCTTGTCCCATGGATAGTGCATCAACGGCGAATGGGAAGACTCCGAGGTTTGCCAGGCTGGCGTAAGGCTGCCAGCGCCATACTTCAGAACGCTTGTGTCGGTGGCTTGGGTAATTGGCTGGACGTCTTCAGGATATGGTTCATAGAAAACCGCCTGCAGCATCCGTATCAGCGGCAAATCCAGACCATCGAGCCATATCATGGGACTGTCGGTGTCATTGACGTGGTCATGCCAGGTCCAGTTTGGCGTCAGGATCAAGTCTCCGGGATGCATTGGGACTTGGTCGCCATCTACGGTGGTATAGCCACCCTCACTGTCGATCATGAACCGGAGCGCTGCTGGCGTATGGCGATGGGCCCGCGCCGACTCGCCCGGCATAACAATCTGAAGACCGGAGAAAAGGCTGTTTGTCGTCGCGATGCGGCTCGCCAACCCGGGATTTAGCAGCATCAAAACCCGCCTTTCCGCGTCGGCGGTGCCAACAAGTTGGGCTGCCCGCATTGCCTGGGGTCTCAACTCGCTCCAGCGCCAGACGTGAGGTACCGCCTTGCTGGTGGGTTCCTTCACCAAAGCCTCTTCCTGAACTGTCCACAAGGGCGCTACGCTGAAATCTTGCAACTGGTCATAGAATGTTTGCAGGGTTTCTTTGGTAGCTTCTGTGCTTGAGCGAGACAGCATGGAGGCACCTCATTAATTGAATCGTGGAATTGAATTGTGGAAATGGAACATCCCAGCAGATGCCAAAGATGTATCCGGTTTGACCCTGGCCTAACCTCTGGCCTTTCCGTACTGGCCTTGTTTCACATGCCTTTTTCCAATTGTAATTTGTAGCCGACTTTCACGTCAACGACTGCTGATTTTGTTAGGGCTTAACCAACGGGCGTCGATAGAGCCCAATGCCCATTGCGGCAGCGAATGTTTTAACGAATGTGTTAGGGATTGCTCAGCCGGCGCTCTTCCCACTGCGCCAACTGAATTTCCAGCTTGCTCTGTCTCAGGGCCATGGTCAGGTCACCTCTGGTGCGTTCCAATACTCCCCTCATTTGGTCGGTGCTATGCCTAAGGCCTCCGGTTACACCCTCGGGAAAGTCCACCGTCACGAGAATGCCGTAAATCTCGTCCATAACGTCCATCATTTCCTGGCATCCTTCGAAGGAGTCTCTTCGCAGAGCGTCCAAGATGTAACGCCGTACCTCGCCGATTACCTCGGCCATTCCATTTAGAAATGACGAGGGATCAATGCCCAAGTCGGTATGGCGAGGCATGCTGGCGCCCGATATTACGGCCAGCGTAATGTTCGCTTCGCTAAACTCTTTCCGGGCGTCGGCCAAAAAACCGGCGAAGTATATCTCAGGGTTTTCCATCCGTATAACCTCTGTTTCCTTCAAACGAACGGCAGCCCTTTCTATTATCTCTTTGGCTTGTTCGAATTGGCCACGGTGGACGGTACGAACTGCGTTGGCCGAAAACCGGATGACCTCCCTGGAAATCGCCAGCGCCTGCTCCCGGGAGCCGTTGCGAACCGTAAACTGTTCGATCGCTTCAGCGGCTATCTCCGACAGGACTTCGGCATATTTGGAAGGCATTAGATTCGACCTCCGGCGTCTCGAATAGCTGCAACAAGACGGGCCGCCGCAGCTTCAGGCTCAGGCGCCAGACCAATCGCAGCGGTGACACAAATGGCGTCGGCGCCGGCTTGCACCACTGGGGCGACGTTTTCGGCATTGATGCCACCAATAGCCACCAATGGCAGTTGGGTAATCTGCCGAGCTAGCTGCAATCGCTCTGGACCTTGAGGAGGGCGGCCCACACCCTTGGTGCCAGTGGCGTAGATGGCTCCGAACGCCAGGTGGTCGGCCCCCATTTGCGCCGACTCGGTCAACTCTTCCATCTCATGGTTGGATCGGCCAATTACCTGCTGGGCCGACAGCACGCTACGGGCTTGAGCCACGGGAAGATCGGTTTGGCCGACATGCATCCCGGCGGAACCTACGGTGGCCGCCAAGTCGGCGTGGTCATTAATTATCAGGTCGGCATCATTGGCCTGGCACAGTTTCTGAATCTCAGTTGCGAGGGGTAATATTTCCCCTTTATCTCGAAGTTTATCTCGGAGTTGCAACATCCTTGCGCCACCGTTGATTGCCGCTTTCGCAATGTCCAAAGGATCTCGGCCAGCGGTTACCTCCGGGTCGATGATTACATATAGACCGCGAACCCTGTCGGCTTGGTAGCGACGCAGAGAGGCGCTCAACGTGTCCTTCAGGTCACCCATGGTTTCGGTCAAAGCTTGCTCCATTTCTCCGCTAATTTTCTCCGTCCCGCCCACTTCATCACTCGCTTCATGTAATGCGGCCAGCAAGTTCTGGGAAGTTGACAAGATGGTTATAGCGTGAGCAAGACCAAGGATTGCTGCCGGTGGAACCTCTTGTACCAGCGGTGTCGCAAGCAACACTTGGACCAGGTTTTGCATCCGGTGCAGGGATTTATTGTCGGCGGGTACCTTCGGGCAATGCTCAGCCACGGTGAACAAACATTGCACCAGCGAAGCATGGCAGGCACTGTATATTTGGCCTCTTTGTGTCATCGGAGTGTTCCTTGTTGTGAAGCTGGATATGGAGCTGGCTACCGAAAATCGACAGTCGGGGGATCGGAGGGTCGTATAATCGAACGCGTGCCTCATTCTAGCACGAGGGCAACGCCCAATGCAGTTCGCCCAGTGTATAATGCAGCCACTGTCCCTAGAGGCAGATACGGCCCGATCCGTCTCTGAGAACCCAGTACAAAAGTCCAGTTTGCTGAGGTAGCGCCATGGCACCAGAAATCCTGCCTGAGAATTTACAGGAGTCGCTCCCCTTGTTTGCCGACGCCGAACAGGACAGCCGCCCGCCATTGTTGGTTCTGATGGATGGCCATGCAATGGTGCACCGGGCTTTCCACGCAATATCGGTGCGAGCGCCTCTTACCGTGTCGGCCACGGGTGAAGACATTACCGGCGTCTTCGGATTCACCAATGTTTTCTTGAGAGCGCTCCAGGAGTGGAATCCGACCCACTGCGCCATAGCCTTTGACACGTCGGCGCCGACATTTCGGCATCTACGATTCGAGCAGTACAAAGCCCAACGTGCGCCAACCCCGCCGGAGCTTAGACCTCAGTTTGACCGGGTGAAGCAATTGATGCGAGCTTTCGGGGTGCCGGTTTTCGAATTGGACGGCTACGAAGCAGACGACGTTATTGGGACCATCTCCCGCCAAGCCGAAGCGCAAGCCATCGATACGGTAATTTTAACCGGGGACCGGGACACCTTCCAACTGGTGTCGCCCAAGGTGCGAGTAGACCTGTCATACAGCGTTCAAGACCGGAAAGTCTACGACGAAGCCCAGTTGGCGGAACGGTACTCCGGACTCACCGCCGCTCAGCAACCGGATTTCAAGGCCCTGCTAGGCGACACCTCCGACAACATTCCGGGCGTGCCCAAGGTGGGTGAAAAGCGGGCCATAGGGCTGCTCACCGAGTATCAGGACTTGGAGGGTATCTACGAGCACTTGGACGAAGTCAAGCCCCCCAGCGTGAAGAGCTCACTGGGTGAAAACCGGGAGCGTGCTTTTGAAAACCGGGTGTTGATGACCATTGAGCGCAACGCTCCGGTGGAGTTCGATTCGGAAGCCAGCCGCTTTGGCCGGTTTGACCGTCAATCGGTGGTGGACCTACTTACGGAGTTGGAATTCTTTACGGTCATCCCACGAATACCCGCTGCGGCTTCGGTGGGTCGGCAAGGCGAAGCTGCAGCCGCCGGAAAGGATTCCGAACCCACAACGGAGACAGACTATCAGGCAGTGCGAACACACGACCAACTCGACGCTATGATAGCTGCTCTTTATGAAACTGGGAGCTTTGCTTTCGACACCGAGACCACCAGTTTGGACCCGATGCGGGCCGATTTGGTGGGCATCAGCTTTGCCACCGCACCCGGAAAAGCCTGGTATGTGCCCGTGGGTCACAAGGAAGGCGGACCCCTTTCCCATGACCAGTTGGCCCCCGACCAACTGCCCTTGGAGGAAGTGCTGGCAAAGGTTAGGCCTCTTTTCGAGTCGGAAGACATTGCTAAATGCGCCCACAACGCCAACTACGACCTTTCGGTTCTGGTTGATCATGGTGTGAAGTTCCGCAATGTGGATTTCGATACCATGATTGCTGCCCATCTTTTAAGCAGGCATGCTCTTGGACTGAAGAATTTAAGTCTGGATGTCCTGGGCAACGAAATGACGCCCATCTCCCAGTTGATCGGCACCGGGAGAAAGCAGATCACCTTCGACCAGGTTCTCATTGAATCGGCACTGGACTACGCCGCTGCCGACGCCGACATGACCGGCCGGCTGCGCCAAGCCCTGGAAGCCCCTGTAATCAACCAGGGATTGTCACGCTTGATGACCGACCTGGAAATGCCCTTGGTGCCTGTGCTGGTAACAATGCAACGTCACGGTATCAAAGTCGACGCTGGCGTGTTGCGTGAAATGTCTAAGGACTTGAACCAGGGCATGCAGCAGGTTGAGGAAGACCTGTACAAAACCATTGGCCACCAGGTCAATATAAACTCTCCCCAACAACTAAGCGAAGTCCTGTTCAACGAGATGGGTTTGCCCAAGACAAAGCGTACCAAGACCGGCTATTCTACCGATGCCAACTCCTTGGAATTCATAAGGGAAGCCCACCCGGTGGTGGAGCAGATCCTGGAATATCGGCAACTATCCAAGCTAAAGTCTACCTACGTGGATGCTTTGCCGGAAATGATAAACCCCGCCACGGGCCGGATTCACACCAGCTACAATCAGACCGGATCGGCCACGGGAAGAATCTCCAGCAGCGAACCGAATTTGCAGAACATACCAATCCGCACCGAATTGGGTCGGCAAGTCCGAAAGGCCTTTATCGCCGATAACGCACCCGATTGGCTGCTATTCTCCGCCGACTATTCCCAGATCGAACTCAGGGTCCTGGCTCACCTTTCCCAAGATGAAGGACTGTTGGACGCTTTTCGGAGGGGAGAAGACATCCACTCCTCCACTGCGTCACTAATGTTCGACGTACCGGTAAATGAGGTGAACGCAGACCAACGCCGCATCGCCAAGATATTGAACTTCGGCGTGATTTATGGCCTGTCGGCCCACGGCATTGCCCAGCAGACCGAATTCAGCCGCGAAGAAGGCGCGCATTTCATAGAGAGCTACTTCGCCAAGTACCCTGGGATCAGCGAATACCTGGAAGGCGTCAAAGCCAAGACCCGGGAGACCCAATACGCGGAAACGGTGCTGGGCCGGCGCCGCTTCATGGCGGATATCAACTCGACCAACTTCAACGTACGGTCAGGGGCGGAGCGTATGGCCATCAATATGCCGGTGCAAGGGACCGCTGCCGACATCATGAAACTGGCCATGATCAAGGTGCAGGACCGACTGGAACGGGAGCATTTCCAGGCAAAAATGCTGCTGCAAGTTCACGATGAATTGGTTTTCGAAACTCCGAAAGAAGAACTGGACGCCCTGAGGGAAATGGTTTTCGACGAAATGCCCGCCGCCTTGGAATTGGACGTGACCCTTAAAGTAGACGGCAAGTGGGGATATACCTGGGGGGACATGGAGTAATCAATAATTTGTGGCACACTCATTAGTTATGTGCCACAATAAATCGTTATGTCATCAAAAAACAAGCACCAAAAAGCAGTCCAAGTACATGTGGGTCCCCAAGGGCGAATGGTCATCCCGGCACAATTCCGCGAGGCACTGGAAATTTGTCCCGGACAAACTTTGATTGCCAGGATCGAAGATGGTCGTCTGGTGTTGGAGACTCGGGAGCATATATTGGCGAGGCTGCAATCTTGGTTTGCGGACGTGTCCCCAGAAGTTAGCTTGGTGGATGAGTTGATCGCCGAACGCCGGGAAGAAGCCCGCAGAGAATCCAAAGATTGATCAAACAAGCGTCTTTGAACTGTTGCTGCGCTTCGGGAAGCGATGGCCCGGTTAATGTGAGGGGCCGCCAGTTGGACCCACCAAGGCCCGGTAGGACAGGAGACCATGGATGCAATTCCGTTACTCGAGGCATTCTTTGGAGCGCCAAGTATTGCGGGAGCTTCCGCCGGGCATGGCCGAGGTAGTTTTCTCTCAGGCCGACAACCATTATTATGACTCTCTCACCCGAGCACTGGTGGCGGTCAAAAGGATGCTTTTTCAGGGTGTAGAGAGGGATGTGGCCCTAACGTACCTGTGGAACGTTGAGCAAGAAATCATATGCATCACTATCCATCCTTTGAAAGATGGGCAGAAGGAACGTAGAGTCCAAAACGAAAGGTGGACCCCTTATGAATCTGAAAGTGCATTATGACCCGGACGTTGACGTTTTGTACCTGGCGCGGCCCGGTCAGGAGGAGGAGGTTGTGGAGGTCTATCCGGGGCTTAATCTGGAATTGGATGTCAGCGGCGAGTTGATTGGCGTCGAAATATTGAAGGCCTCCAGACTCCTCAAAGAAGTAATTGGCCCCCTGATGCAGAAGGCGTCCACAGAGTGACCACATCTCTGGGATGTGCAGCCCGAATCAGCTACCGTTGGATTCCAATTCCTTGACGTGTGAGGGTTAGTCTTGGATCTTTTCCGCAGCTTTATTTTCGTGCCCGGTAACCGTTCAAACATGCTGGAGCGGGCCATATCCTTCGACGCCGATATTATCATGGTTGACTTGGAGGACTCGGTGCCTCCTGGTGAGAAAATCGCTGCCCGCGGGGTGGCCAAAGAGTGGGTACCCAAACTGGCAAAAGAGTCGCCGCGGCTTAGCCGGAAGATAATGGTCAGAGTAAATTCGCTGGATACCGGGTTGACTCACGCCGAAGTGAGTGCGGTGGCGGGGCCGGACCTGTACGGCATCAGCCTGGGCAAGCCCGAGTCGGTGTGGGACATTTTGGAAGCGGACCGGATACTCAGGGCCGCTGAAGATACAGCTCGGTTAGAACCGGGAAGCATCAAGTTGATACCATGGATAGAGAGCGCTAAAGCCGTTATGGCAGCCCAGCAAATGGGAGCAGCCTCTTCCAGAATCGTTGCCTTGGCTTTTGGCGCCGAGGACTACACCAATGACATGGGCATACAAAGGACTGACTCAGGCGAAGAAGTCTTTTATGCCAGGGCAGGCGTGCCGGTGGCAGCACGGGCCGCTGGTGTGGCGTCCTTGGATTCTCCATTTGTGGCATTTCGAGACCCGGAAGCTCTTCGCCGGGATGCCCAGGTTGCCCGGCAGATGGGATACACCGGTAAATTCGCCATACATCCATCCCAGATAGAGGCCATCAACGAGGCTTTCAGCCCGTCTGAGGATGAGGTTTCCTACGCCAGGCAGGTGGTGGAGGCTTGGAACCGTGCTGAGGCCGAGGGCCGTGGCTCAGCCGATCTGGACGGTCGGATGATCGACGTTCCTGTGATCAAGCGCGCACAGAACTTGCTGGAGTTTGCCGACGCAATCAGGGCGCAAGGCTGACTGCGAGTGGTTGACCACTCCGGGTCTGACCGTTCCGGCCCCATGGACCGGGTCATCCTGGAAGGGATGCAACTATATGGGTTCCATGGCGCCAACCCGGAAGAGCGGGCCCAGGGTCAGCTTTATATAGTGGACCTCTCGGTCGAATTGGATTTGAAGAAGCCCGGCATTTCCGACCTTCTGGAAGACACTGTCAACTACACCCACTTGTTCCGGGCAGTGCAAACCGTGGTAGAAGGCGAGTCAAAAAGCCTGCTTGAAGCAGTCGCCCAAGCCATCGCCAGCAAGGTTCTAGCGGAGTTTCCAGTCCAGGCTGTGCGGGTGTGCTTGAAGAAACCTCGACCGCCCATACGACGGTCAGTGATTGCATACGCAGCCGTCGAAATCTATCGCACTAGAGGGGATGTTACATGAAGGTCCACGACTATCATGAGGGCAATCGGGAGCTACAGGACCAATTCCAGACCAGGGATCTCGCCGATTGGCAGTCCAAGGAACGGGTGACTGAGACCGTGAATGACGACCAGCGAGCATTTATCGAAAGCGCCAACATGTTTTTTCTGGCGACCTGCGACCACCGGGGATTGCCCACCTGCTCCTACAAGGGGGGCGACCCCGGCTTCGTTAAAGTGGTCGACGGCCACACCATTGCCTTCCCCAGTTACGATGGCAACGGAAAGTTCCAGTCCATGGGCAACCTTCTCAAAAACCCCAACGTCGGAATCCTATTTGTGGACTTCGATGGTCAACAACGCCTACGTCTACAAGGGGTAGCATCAATTAAGGACGATGATGAGCTATTGGGCGAATACGCCGAAGCCCAAGTCATTGTCCGCGTAGCCTTGACCGAGGTCTACAAAAACTGCCCACGCTACGTTCACAAGCTCCAGTTTGTAGAGACTTCGGCGTATGTGCCTAGACACGGCAAAGATACGCCCCAACCTGAATGGACAAAAATGCCCGAGTTGAGCGGTCTATCGCACCCAAAATGGGGTTCGCTCGGTCCCAAGTCTGTAGGAGATTGAGGTTGGGGGAATAATTATTCCAGGTCGGCAACAAGAGAAAGCTTGGCTAGGATCTATGGCAACCTTCGCCCACCTACGGGGCCGACCGATCTTCGGTTCGTGATGAGCAGGTCGCACCAAGGCGTTGATCGCCTCCTCTGAAGACGGACCAGTCCCGTATGCCGGATTCACGACGGTTTTGCCTTTGATAGACCTCTCTACGCTTGCCGGCGCATTGTCTTTCGCCGTGATGGTGTGGTAACCTGAGTTTGTCCAAGACACGAATTTAATGGACTTGACGCCCGGTAACAAGCTAAATCTAGACGCAGGTCCGTAGGAAACGACTCGAATCATGAGATGCGAACTCTGCCTCAAGTCGGGCATGAGCGGCAACAATGTCAGCCACTCCAACCGGCACACCAAGACTCGGTTCAAAGCCAATGTCCACAAGCAGACCTTGGTCCAAGAGGGCAAGCAGTATAAGGTCAAGATTTGTAGCCGCTGCTTGAGGTCATTGCACAAGTCGCCGAAATTCCGCAAGGCTTTGGCCAGCTTAAAGCCGGTAGTTCCACCCGCAACCTGACCGACTAATTAACCGCCTTATCAACCGGACCCAGGCCCATTAGACAACCCCGCATCTTGATCATGGCCGCTTCCACAGTATCTTGCTGGTTGAAAATGCCTGTGCCTGAAACCAGCATAGTGGCCCCGGCCTTTACCGAATCCTGTGCCGTCCAGTCGGCTTTGATTCCTCCATCCACTTCAATCTGAGCTGTGTGTCCCTTTTCTTGGATAACCTTCCGCAGTCGCCTGATCTTGTCCACCGTCTCGGGTATGAAGGACTGTCCTCCGAATCCCGGATTTACCGACATTACCAAGACCATGTCCAGCAACGGCAGTACTTCTTCAATGGCGGAAATGGGTGTGGCCGGGTTTATGGCCACGCCCACTTGATTGCCCTGGCCTTTGACCAACCCAACGGTGCGGTGCAGGTGCGGACACGCTTCGGCATGGACGATAATCTGGTCCGTCGGAGATTTTATGAAGCTAGGGATTAGATTATCGGGTTGAACAATCATCAAGTGAATGTTCAACGGAAGATGTGTCGATTTGCGGATGGCGTCCACCACCACTTCGCCCATGGTTATGTTGGGCACGAACTGGCCGTCCATAATATCCACGTGGATCATATCGGCGCCCGCAGCGGTAGCTTCTTTGATCTGTTGACGGAGATTGCCAAAGTCCGCTGACAGAATTGAAGGTGCTACCTGAATATAAGCTTCAGAGCCCATCGGATTCCGCCTCCAATAGTAATTTTGCTTGCGCCAAGGCTTCGGCGACCCGTACCGGCGCAGTGCCCCCGGGCAAGTCCCTGGCGGCTGCAGCGGATTCTGCGTTGATGTCGTACACCCCTTCATCGAACAGCGGCGAGAACCTACGGTACTCTTCCAAGCCGAGATTGGTTAATTCTTTGCCTCGAGCCTCCGCGTATTGACACAGCCGCCGCACTGCGCCGTGGGCTTCGCGAAAAGAAATTCCCTTGGCAACCAGGTAATCGGCCAGTTCCGTGGCTAGAGATTGGCTCTCCCCCGCAAGACTCCTCACGCGGGATTCGTGGAGAGTAATTCCAACAAGCATATCCTTGAAGACGGCCAAAGTGGGGAGCAGGGTATCGACAGTGTCGAAGAACCCTTCCTTGTCTTCCTGCATGTCCCTGTTGTAGGTCAATGGCAGCCCTTTCAGTACCGTTAAAATTCCTAATAGGTGGCCGTATACGCGACCGGTCTTGCCCCTGGCCAGTTCAGCGAAGTCGGGGTTGCGCTTTTGAGGCATGATGCTGCTGCCAGTGGTGAATTCGTTGGACAGCGTAATAAACCCGAATTCCTGGCTGGACCACAGGACCATTTCTTCCGACAGCCGGGATAGGTGGGCCATGCACAACGCCGCCGCCGCTAGGTACTCCACCACGAAGTCCCTGTCGGACACTGCGTCCATGCTGTTCGCGCTAATCTCTTCGAAGCCCAACTCTCTGGCTACAAACTCCCGGTCCAAAGGGTAGGCCGCGCCAGCCAAGGCCCCGCTGCCCAAAGGCATCACGTCGGTGCGGCGAAAGCAGTCCCGAAACCGGGAAATGTCCCGCTGGAACATCTGGAAGTAGGCCAGCATATGGTGAGCGAACAACACCGGCTGGGCCCGCTGGGTATGGGTGTAACCGGGCATGATCAAACGTGGGTAGCGCTCGGAAAGGCCGACCAGCGAACGCTGAACACCCCGAAGGCCTTGAGCGGTTTGGCCTATGACCTCTTTGGTGTAGAGCCGCATGTCCAAAGCGATCTGGTCGTTGCGAGAGCGCCCAGTGTGCATGCGACCTGCCGCCGGGCCGATAAGTTGGGTCAAGCGGCTCTCAATATTCATGTGCAGGTCTTCAAGCGCCGGGTCCCACGGAAATGTCTTGGCGTCTATTTCCTCTGCGACTTTAGAAAGACCTTCGATAATCAGATCGGCGTCTTCCCGGCTGATAATCCCCTGCTTGGCTAGCATCCGCACGTGAGCCAAGGAACCCTTGATGTCGTGCCGGTAAAGCCGTCTGTCGTAGTGAATTGATGATGTGTATTGGCTATGATCGGGCATGTAAATCCGCTTATGGAATTTGCTATTGGGGATTGATTCCCTGACATTTGACACTTGGGTTAACTTTCCTCAGAAACTATACTCCTGCTGGCAGACCCTTCTCAAGGACATTGCCGCCATTTGCCTATGCTACAATTTGGAGCTAAGTTTATGCGCTTCTGTTTGTCTGTTCGCTTGCTTGCGGACAGGCACTCGGGTGTCTGAACCCCGTTTGTCTTTGATACATATATAATCCTTATCTGCATTATGGGAAGGTGACTATGACCGGGCTCAATGAAGAAAAGTGTGTAGCCTGCCGCCGGGATTCTCCGCCAGCCACAAGCCAAGATGTGGCGGAGTTGCATCCCCAAGTCTCCCAGTGGGAGTTGATAACCGAAGAGGATATTAACAAGCTGGATCGGGTGTTTCCTTTCCCCAACTTTCAACAAGCGTTGGACTTTACCAAAGCACTGGGAGACTTGGCGGAGGAGGAGGGGCATCATCCCAGGTTGGTAACCGAGTGGGGTCGGGTGAACGTCACCTGGTGGACACATAAAATACGAAACCTACACCGCAACGACTTTGTAATGGCCGCCAAGTCCGACGAAATATTCGACCAACTAAAGCCGAACGAATAATCGCGGCGATTGTTCCAGCCCTCCCAAATCTTGACGA
The DNA here is from genome assembly GCA_002817055.1 of SAR202 cluster bacterium Io17-Chloro-G7. Next base: position 13,763 of record MUCU01000069.1, read on the forward strand.
TTCGTTTCGACAGCGTTCGACCAGCGCACCGAATCAACAATCGAGACAAGCCCGGCCGCGAGTGGTGACTGATTCGATTTCGTAAGGGGTCGACTGAATTAGTGAAATTCCCTAGCTCTGCATCACGTGACTTCGAATCAATGGGAAACCCGGATGTGAACAAGGCCTGCAATGCGTTCTTGGAGCAGGTATTGCCCTGGGCGCCCTTGGAAAGCGTAGCAATGGTCTTGTTGGATGATAATCAGACCACCAGCCGGGTTGTATTTTATTGGCAAGCGACAGAATCAAAGGGCCCAACACGACAAAGTTCAATCATAGGTGGCGACGGGACAGCTCGCCAGGAAATCGATTCTTCAACTCTAGCTCTCGCCGGGAGCGCAGGCATTATGGGTGCGGTGCTCATCCGTGCCCCTGCCAGCGCCGGGCCGCTGGACACAACACTGTTTCACAACGCCGCTCGGGTTTTGGCTGGCCAGTTGCAGGAATTCGTTTCACAACAGCGGCTGGATCGGTCCGGAAGAGAGGCGCGAGCTCTCAGCCGCATCAAAGTCCAGGCCGCATCCGGCCAAACTGTAGAACGTGCCTACCGGCGCTTTGTACAGGAAATTAAAGATTTACTGGATTTCCACCTTTTTACATTGTTCATCATAGACCGGAAAGCCGGCGTGCTGAGTTGCGCCTATCAGGCAGACTCCGAAGGCCGGGAAGTCTTGATGGATGTGCCTCGCCGTCTAGCCGAGACCGGCTGCGAGCGCTTGACGTTTGCACCCAGTAGCCGGATTATTGATGACCTCCGGCTTGAAGCAGGGGATATCTGGCCGGAGCTTTCGGGGGAACCTGGATTTAGGTCCGCAATAATTGCCCCATTGAATCACAACGGCAATGTCTTCGGGGCCGCCATTGTGTGGAACAGGTACCCTAAATCATTCGGCACTGCCGAAGACAGCATATTTTCCCGTGCGGTCGATTTGCTGGTACCGGCGTTGGTAAACCCAACGGCAATAAAGTCGCAAGCGCTGGACCGCCAGCCAATGAGTCTTGAAGTTAGTGACATCATAACGGGAAGCCAAAGTATCGAGGACATGTTCGATCTTGTCGTTGAAGCCGCAGGACAAATGATCCAATTTAACCTTGCTTCAATGGCCTGGTTGGACCCGAACGGATATGATATTCACACGCTTCAATCCAAGATGCGAGTGGCGGGAGAGCTTAATAGCCCCGGAGAGCTTAATGGTCCCGGAGAGCTTAATGGTCCCGGGGAGAAAGTAGGTCCTGGCAATTCTGCCTTCGACCAGGCGACGCCGGAAGACTCTTTAGTTTGGATTCAGGCCCGTCTGCAATTTGTCGGCGAAAATTTAGGCACATTGAGGTTGGCTCGTCCGTCGGAAATGCCCTTTAGCCAACAAGACCTCAGAACCCTAGACATACTGGCTACCCACATGTCTGTGGCGGTTCGGAATGAACGGTTAAACCGACGGCAAGCTTGGGCTCGGTCCGAGACCATGCTCGACTTAGCTTATGCTCTGCGCACTCCATTAACATCCATCAAGGGTTACAGCAACTCGTTGCTACAGACCGATATATCTTGGCCTCCAGAGGTGCGCAAAGAATTTCTGGAAACCATTGACCAGCAGGCTGACCGGCTAAACCGAGTGATCGATGACCTGATGACCCTCAATAATAGTGTCCGAAGCCAACCCGAGGTGGAACAGTTGGTTACAACTTTGACTACATTGTGGCGTTTGGCCGAAGGCAAATTGCTGACCTCGGCCTATTGGCAAAGGAGTGTCCGGTTTCAAGCTCTGCTAGGCCAACCACTAGTGCTGGCGGACCAAACGCGCATGCCCCAAGTGCTGGTCTATTTGCTCCAAATCGCCGCAACCTCTACGCCAGACGACGCGGAGTTGCTTTTAACCGTTTCAAACCTTGGCGACCAAGTCGAGGTAACGATAGGCGCCAACGACCCACGCCTTGGTCGACCTGGCGCTGGCCAACCCACCGTGGGTACTGCCTATGCACTTGGCCAACTTTCTCCTGTTCCTCCGGTCGCACCTCCCTTTGATCCTGCGGTTGACGCCTTGAAGCTATCCGTTTGCCGCTCGGTGCTAGAGGATCATGGTGCTAATCTCAGTTTAGGCGAACCGGGTGAGTGGGAAAGAATGTTCAGTTTCATGCTTCCCGTTTTTGATACTAGCTCATGAATCTCCTCAATTAAGCCGCCGAGTGCGCTTGAGTCGCTGCCGCCGAGGGACTGCCGGAATTCATCGTGTCCGCTGGGATAGGCCACACCGAACTTGATCACCGGGCCTGATCAACCCAGCCGAAGGAGGTGGGCATGCGGGTTTTCTATCGTTTGGGTTCCCATGAGCTTGGGGCGGTTGCCGCCGAAGCCGCCTGGGCCGAATCCATGGGCTACGACGGCGTATCCAGCAACGAAACCGCGCATGACCCGTTTCTGCCTCTGGCAATAGCCGCCACCGCAACATCGCGGGTTACGCTGGAAACCAAAGTCGCCATCGCTTTTCCACGCTCTCCCATGGTGGTTGCTAGCACCAGCCGGGACCTGCAAGATTTGTCCCACGGGCGTTTCCGGCTGGGATTGGGCACTCAGGTCAAGGGGCACATCGAGCGCCGTTTTTCGACCCACTGGGAATCGCCGGGTCCAAGACTCAGGGAATATGTTCAAGCATTGCGGTGTATTTGGGATTGCTGGGCAAACGGGACCAAGCTAGATTTCCAAGGGCGGCATTACCAGTTTTCCTTAATGACTCCATTTTTCGATCCTGGCCCTAGCCTATACCGGAACCCCGAAGTGTCGACTGCCGCAGTTAATGCCTACAACTGCCGGGTGGCCGGAGAGGTGAGCGACGGACTGATGCTTCACAGCCTGACATCGGCCGAGTACGTCAGACAGGTTGTGAGGCCAGGCTTGACTCAAGGCGCAAATAAGGCCGGAAAGGACCCGGCCGCCATAAGCGTCAGCGGCGGCGGGTTCATTGTTACCGGACCGAACGCCTCCAGCATTCGTGAGGCTCAAGCCGAGGTCCGGCGGCGCATAGCGTTTTACGCTTCCACCAGGACCTACTTCCCGGTGCTGGAAACTCATGGGTTCCAACAAATCGGTCAGCAACTTCACCAGATGTCGTTGCGAGGCCAGTGGGCCGAAATGGCAGAGTTGGTCAGCGATGAGATGTTGGACGTATTCTCGGTGAGCGGTGAGTACGATGAGATTGCAGGGAAATTCCTGCAGCGCTACGGTGGGTTATTGGACGAGGTAAATTTCGCGGTTAGTACGTCCTCACCCCCGGAAGAGGCCCAAATTCGCAAAATCATCAGGCAACTCCAGGATTCCCCGGTTGATTGAACCAACGGCCCAACAGAGCCTGATAACGTCGATGAGCGCGGGGCCGGATGATGAGAGAAAAACACTAGATGCAAGGTACGGGATCTAATGGGGGAGGCCCACCGGAAACTGGCGCCAAAATTGAGATTCTAGGAATGCCTTTCAAGCGGGACAATGAATCTCAGTTAACCTACCGTCTGAAATGGGCGGCTTGGGAGTGGCTCTACAATGTGGCCCAGTGCAGGAATATTGGAGTGGAAGTACGCCTGGAGGGGGCCAGCGGTCGCGTGGTGGACTTGGCAGCGGTGGGGCCCGGCAACACGCTCTATGTGGTGGAGGTCAAAGCTTCCCGCTCCGACTTTGCCAGGGCCAATCATACCAGGGAAGACCTGGCCATATTTAAGGCGCAAAAGCGGCTGTACTCGACCCGCACCGGACTGGCCCTGGACACCTTGGTCCAAGCGGCGTCTTTCGCTAGGAGCGAGCGCTCCGAGGCTTGGCGAGAAGTACCAGCCTACCGCCAAGCACTAACGGTATACCGTAGAATGGTCAGGAAAGAGAAGTCCTACGATAATCGCCTGGCTTCTTACAGCATCAAGTTCCACGACGACCGGTTCATGGGCATTGCCGATTACCACTACATCATCGCTCCTGCAAATGTAGTCAACCGAAGGCTGCTCCCTCCCGGGTGGGGATTGCTGGCGGATTGCGCTCGTGAGGTCGTGGCCGCGCCAAGAAAGACGGTGCGAAAGAACACTGGAATCGTGTCCAACGTGTTGCGAGCTATCTGCAGGAGTAACACCACGTCGATGATGCGCGCCCAAGGGGTGCTGTTTACCCAAGAAGGAGCGGAGTTTCCGGGCCACCGGTGGGACTCCGCCAACCAATCGGACGGCTGAACACCTCGGGTGATTCTAACGGTTCGGGATTCAGGGGCTAGGACTGCATGAATTTGGTAGCCAGGGAATCTAGGTCAAAAGATATGCGGCGAAAACCCTCGGCGTAAGCCAACCCCACGGATTTACCCTGGCGGGCGCAACTCTCGCGAATCCACTCAAATCTTTCCTGGGCCGGCCTCGAAGACATCTGGCTGACGTGAGCGGTGAGAGAATCTGCCTTGGCCTGCATATAATCCCCCACATCGATGAAGGCGTCGGCGTCCTCGGTGCCCCAGAGGTAAGCCTCTGAAACCCGGTGGGGTTCCAAACCCTCATCAGTGATCTGTTCCGGGAAATGCAAGTAGCTCCAAGCGTAGGAGAAGGCGGCGTCAACGGCCCCTTGTCCACTCTTGCGGTGGTCGCGGTGCGTGTGGCTAGTGCTGCGATAAGGGTCGATACAAAGAATCAAGTCGGGCTTGAACCTGCGTATCTCCCGAACTAGTTGGCGCCGAAACAACGGGGTGTCCTCCAAGCCGCCGTCGGGGTGGGCCAGGAAAACCACGTCGTTGACCCCCAAGACCGCAGAAGCATTCCGCTGCTCCTCCTCCCTGATGGCCGCCAATTGGGCCGGGTTCATACTTCGGTCCGAAGTGCCTTTATCACCGTTGGTGCACATAACGACGCATACTTCGGTGCCCGACTCTTTAACCCACTTGGCCAAGGTGCCTCCGCAACCGCCTTCGCAGTCGTCAGGATGAGGGGTGATCGCCATGGCCCTAGCGGGTGCTTGTTTGATGATTTCCATAAACCCTATTGAGTCCTCGCTTTGTATTATTATCCGGGGGATTTATCCAAACTGGCGATTTTTCCACCCACCTGCCAATGACGTACATCTCCGTGGCCGTCATCACCCATTTAGTGGCCCAGGCTAGAACCCTGGAGCAAAACACATCTACAAGATGCTAGTACGTCTCGGGATAAAGTGGAGGAACTCTGCGCTCGGAGGCTTTTGTAGCGGACGACTGGGTCTCACGACCGTAACAAGGTTAGGTCGCACGTAGTAGACGCTCGTCGAAGGTGGCCAACTCCGCGCCCAGAAGTCTAGATAGGTAGAGGTAGCACGCATCGTATGTTGTCAGTCCCGTTTCCAAGGCCAACCGCAGGACTGCCGGATGTCTTGCGTCTCTCCAGCGAATGTCCATAGACATAGCTGCTTCGAGTGCCAATTGGAAAGCGTTGAATTGGGAAGGGAACAGGATGGATTTCTTTTGGGCAATGTGGCTAAGTTCATAAGCCATTAATTCAGGCGCATATAAATCTGAGTCCTGCAGTAGCGCAACCGCTTCGGCGGCCCTGGGCTCTCGGAAAACTATTGCACCCAAAACGCTTGCATCAACGACTTTAGCGGGCATCTCTGAACTCCCTGATCCATCCGGTAGCATCATCGCCGGTACTTATTACCAACTCCCCTACCCGACTTTGCACTTGGTCTAAAGACAGCTTTGTAGGCGCAATTGCCTCCTCCAGAATAAACATCAACTCACCTTGTAGGGAGCGGTGATGACGTTTAGCTCTTTCCCGCAGGAGGACCAACATATCTTCAGGGACGTTTTTGACGGTTAAGCTGGCCAAAATATCACGCTTCTGGTTGCGGTTTGCTTCCGTTTAGAATCCATTTTACAACCAAGTAATCGCTGGTACAACTAAGCTAAGCGCAGAAGGCCGGGCGGGAAGAGCCTAATGGGTTCGCGGTTACCCGGTCATTGTTACAGAGCGTCCCAGCTCGGTTGCGGAATATCGCCCGGAACGTCCTGGCACCCTTTCCAGCCAACGGTATTTATCCCGGGCGGCATTGCGGAGTGTCTGAGTAAAATTGTGAGGGCTGTGCCAGCCAGCAATCTTAAAAAGCCTCGCTAGGTCTGTGATGTCTACGCTGGGCATGCCCAGAAACCGCTTTGCTCCCTCGGCGGCCACCACCACCTTGCGCATGTCCCCCAAGGGAGCGGCAGCAGCGCAAAACCGGGCGAACTGGTTTTCGGCCTCAACCTCCGTTTCTCGTGTCGCCGTTTCTGGCTCGACGGCTGTCGTTTTCTCAGCCGGTGTTGGTATCTGACTGCCGCCGATGCCTGCAATTTGAGGTTCTTTTGCGGCACTTTCGTTGATGGTCCCGGCCGGTTTAGGGTTGGCGTTTCGGGTGTATTCGGGACTGCCCGGAGTTGGGGCAGCGGGACTGGTGGTCAGACCTGATGTGGTTGTTACTTGAGGTTCAAAAGTGCTAGCGACTGTCATCGGCTCCGCAATAAATGGCGCAGAGGGCAAAGGAAGATTTGGCGGTTGCGCCGGTGGTGTACCGGTTGTGTCCGCAATCCCAACTTCAGCTTCTTGAACTACATTTGTAATGGGTTGCGGGCTGGTACGGTCCTCTTCGCCGCTAATTGCCCTACCGCTAAATTGCGAGTCGCCAAGCTGGCCGCTTTGCGTTGTGGACTCTGGAACGGACTGCATCAAATCCCTCGCCAAGTCTCGCAACGCCATTAATACCCCTTGTTGGATTACCTCGGACTCTTCGGATTCGAGGGTTATTTGAGCAGCGTTGGGGAGGGTTATGGATACCTTTACCATGCGCTACACCTTTTCCCTTCTAAGAGTTAGCAATTTAAGAGCTGGCGTGGAATCGTCTGTGGGCCGGCGGTCAGATCGCCTTAAAGAGTATTTGGCATGGTACTCCACGGTTGACACATTATCAACCTGGGCAGATAAAAGTGTATAAATGGCAACCGAAGCTAAGTGTATAGGATGGGCGTGATTGGAAGCGGTAGGACCCAACGGTGGTGCGCTGGGTTAGGTGGCCTCTTCCGATACCATGATCCCTGCAGGGCGCTTGAGCATGGAAGGAGGTTAGAGCCGAGGTACAAGAAAACGCATACGTGATCAGCAAGGGAAGGCTAAATCTCTACCCACTCTAGGTCGCTAACGCTTCTGAGAGAACATACTTCCGTAGAATCCTAGATGGTCTGCTTGAGGCGAAGAGCCAGGGATCGTGTCATGCCGGGGACGGCGGCGAGGTCGTCCAAAGATGCTTGCTTGATACCTTGCAAGGTGCCGAAACGGCGCATCAGCATCCGTTTCCGTTTGGGGCCGATGCCCGTCACCATATCAATGGGCGAACGCAGGCTGCTCTTGCTCCGCAGGTTGCGGTGAAAAGTGATGGCGAAGCGGTGGGCTTCATCCCGCATGCGCTGGACCAAGTACAATGCTTGGGAGTCCCGGGGTAGGATTATTGGTTCCGGGGTATGTGGCACATAAAGCCACTCGTTTTCCTTGGCCAACGATGCCAGAGGGATATCGTCCATACCCAACTCTAACAATACTTCCAAGGCTGCGGAAAGCTGCCCTTTGCCACCGTCGATGAGCACCAAGTCCGGCAGAATCGCCCAGGTGTCGTTTTCGGCCTCCGCAGCGTCGTAGCCGTCCTTCAGTTTTGAGGCCCGGCTTTGAGCCAGGCGCTTGAACCGGCGACGCAACACCTCTCGCATGCTTTCGAAGTCGTCAACACCTTCAATGGTTTTCATTTTGAACCGGCGGTAATGAGCCGTCTTGGGCTTCCCATCCTCGAACACCACCATGCTAGCCACTGTGTTGGTGCCTTGGATGTGGGAGATGTCGTAACACTCCATGCGGTACGGGGAGGCGGGAAGGCTAAGCTCTTCCTCCAGTTCCGACATGGCCTGCTTGAGCGCATCCACATTGGCCAACCACTTGATTTGATGCTGGGCTAGGCCTTGAGCGGCATTTTCGGCCACGGTGTCGATCAGCTGTTTGTGCACGCCACGTTGAGGGCGGAACAGCCGAACCGCCCCTCCTCTGAGGGTGCGCAGCCAGTCGTTAATCAATTCGCCGTCTTCCAACGGGTGTTGCACCAAAACATGGGGCGGAATCACCGGAGCGTTGCTGTAATACTGCTTGATGAACTGGCCCAATACCAAGCCTGGGGAATCGTCTTGAGTCCCTTCCATGAAAAAATGGTCCCGGCCGATCAGCTTGTTGTGGCGAACAAAGAATACCTCCACCCAAGACTCGTTGGTGCCTTGCTCCACCGCCATGACGTCCATATCGCTGATGGGGTTGGAGTCAACTTTTATTCGTTGTTCTTCTGCCACCCGTTCCACGCTGCGGATCCGATCGCGCAGGACGGCGGCGCGCTCAAATTCAAGGCTTTCCGAAGCAAGGTCCATGTTGGTGCGAAGGTCGCTGGTGACAGCTTCGGTATCCCCCTCCATGAACAGGACTACCTGCTGGATAACCTTGGCGTATTCCTCGGCGCTGGCGTGGCCGGAGCAAGGGGCCACACACCGGTTGATGTAGTATTCCAGGCATGGCCTAGGGTCGATCCCGGTGATTTTCTTGGTACATGAACGGTAGGGGAACAGTCGCTTGACCAGGTCCATAGTCTTCCGAACCGAGCCAGCGGTGGCGAATGGGCCGAAGTATCTGGCGCCGTCTTTGGATACCTTGCGGGTGATATAGACTCGAGGGAATTCCTCGCTGAGGTCGATCTTCAGGAAGGGGTAGGTCTTGTCGTCTTTCAGGCGAGCGTTGTAACGGGGCCGGTACCGCTTGATGAGGGTATTTTCCAGGATCAGTGCCTCGGCTTCCGAGTCGGTAACTATGTACTCAAAGTCGTGGACTTGGCCCATCATCTTGCGGATTTTGGGAATCTGACCCGTGGGTGAGGCAAAGTAAGTCCGGACGCGGTTCCGCAGCACGCTGGCTTTGCCCACATACAATACCGTATCCCGGGCGTCCTTCATCATGTAAACGCCGGGGCGCTCAGGGGTTAGCCGTAGCCGCTGTTCAATCAGAGGTGGAGCCATGAATATCTATAAAGAGAATCTAAATCGAAATCTTTAAAGTACAATTCCCAAGACGATTATGACAGTCAGAACGGTAGCAGACATGGCCAGTATGCGCTTTATCTCGGCGCCGATATTGCTTTGGACTGTTAGGCGCTCCCTTCTTCCCCTGCCCCCCCGTCGTGCGGGCGCCAACTCGGCATCTAGCGTCCGGTCCGCAACTGGACTGGGGCGAGCGGGCCTGGGAGGCCTGGAAGTTTGTCGCACCGGGGGAGTGGGTGCTTCAGGAGGGTTTAGGACGGTGGATTCCGCCACAGCAGTAACCTCGTCTGATTCCTGCTGGACGCTGTCCGCCTCCGTTCCGGTTACGGACACACCAGTTTGACCATCTTCTGGCCGGGTCTGCTGGCGTTTTCTTCGGCGACCGAGCTGCGCCTGGCGTGACGCTACCCGGCGAGCTTTACCAGGCATGGACTATCTCCTCCACAGGGGTGGGAGTGGCATCGGCGGCAGGCCGGATGATCACCCGGATCAGCCGGGCCGACTGTTTAACTATAACAGCTATTGCCCTAAAAAGGCAGGGGATTGGTATGCCCGTAGAATGTATTTCGCTGAACCATCGTCCTTTTGGCTTGGACCGTGCCTTTCCCAATTTACAATTCTAAGGTTTAACGTTGTGAGTCGACTTCCAGGTTTGGTGTAAGGACGGAGTTTCGCCGTCGATGCGGCAAGCGGATTTCGGCTCCCAACACCCAAAACACGGCGGTGGCTTTTCTCAACCACCGCCGTGCTCCCCTCCTAACCTAGCCCGCTGGCCTAGCCCAGTGACCTAGTCACAAGGATTATCAGACCCGCGGATGACTCTTTTCAAACTCTTCGTGCAGTTGCGCCCCAGTTACGTGAGTGTAAACCTGAGTGGTGGAGATACTTGAGTGACCCAAGAGTTCCTGTACGTGTCGCAGGGATGCGCCGTTTTGCAGTAGGTGGGTGGCGAAGCTGTGGCGAAGCGTGTGCGGGGTGATGCGCTGCTGGATGCCCGCCTTTTCTCCGTAGGTCTTCATGATGTTCCAGATCCACTGCCGGGTCAACCGTTCACCACGGTGGTTCACAAACATAGCGGTCTCGGCTTTGCGGCCGCCAATCAAGGCGACTCTTGCCTGGCCCAAGTAGTTTTTCAGTTCCCGCAGTGCCTTGGGGTAGATATGTACGATCCGCTCTTTGGAGCCTTTCCCCCAACACCTTATATAGGACTCTTGAAGGTCCACGTCCATGACGTTTAAGGAAACCAATTCACCGACCCTAAGACCGGTCGCATACAGCATTTCAAGGATCGTGGCATCTCGTTGCGCTTCATTGCCGCCAGCTTGGTAGGCTGTGTTCAGCAAAGAAGCAACCTCTTCTTTCGACAGGTACTTGGGGAGGGAGCGGCCAACCCGCGGGGAGCCCAATGACTCGGTGGGGTCTGCGTTAATGGCCCCGTTTTCGAAGAGGAATCCGAAGAAAGAACGAATTGCGGCAACTTTGCGAGCAGTAGTGGTGTCCCTGTACCCTTTGGGGCCCCTCAGATCGACTATGTAGTCGTTCAGGGCATCAAGGTTCACAACCGCCCAATTGTACTGTCCATTGCCATTGCCGTTACCGTTTTGTCTGCCTTGTAGGAAATTCCAAAATTGGGACAGGTCGTTGCGATAAGCCTGAGATGTGTTGCTTGAAAATCCTTTTTCGACAATAAGGTGCTGCAGAAAAGAACTAATCGCTTGATCCATATGCCGTATCCTTTCGCATTCTGCGTAAAAAGGTGGAATGGTTGATAAAATCCCCATCCCAGCGTTAGTGACGGGAGCAGTCTAGCACAAGACTAACCGATGCCTTGCTAGGCAACACAAGCGAGAAAATGGGGTTTATGCGTTTTCCCAAAGACCGGGGCCTAAAGAAGGAGACCAAGAGACAAAAGCATCCGGCAACGGAGTAATGAGATAGAGGCAAGTCGCGGGGAATGAGAGGCAGCGCGATTTAACCGGGATTTCGCAACGGAGGTTTAAGAACCTATGACTAGTTCCGGATTAGGGGCTCCCGCCTGAGTAGGTCATGACCTCTGAGTGCGATCCAGAACCTAGGGTGTGAAGGAAACGTTGTGCGGAGATGCAGATAGGGGCCCTGACCGGTCAGGGCCCCTATCTGAAAACGCTGCATTAGTCGGTCGCTAGTACCACGGTGCCGGTGGACGATAGAGATCCCCCAGTGCCGTTGACCAACGCTAGCTGGGGATTCTGGCCGTTGGACCCTTTGCGGTGCACCTGACGGTCACCGGCCTCGCCCCGCAACTGCCGCGCCGCCTCTACCAGCAAGAAGCTCCCGTACATCCCCGGGTGGGTGTAGGACAGGCCACCGCCGCTGGTGTTCAGGGGAAAGTCCCCACCTGGGGCGGTGCGCTGACCTGCCACAAAGTCTGCGCCCTCACCCGGTTTGCAAAACCCCAGTCCTTCCAGGGTCACCAGGGTGGTGTAGGTAAACGAATCGTAGATCATGGTCAAGTCTAAATTGTCGTGACTAACACCAGCCCGGGCCAAGGCTTTTGGCCCCGTCTCCCGTGAGATTGAGGAGGTTAGGTCGGTCATCTGGCTGATAATGTTATGGTCGTGGCCCTCGGCGGCGCCCAAGACCCACACCGGTTGCTTGCGGCAAGACCTTGCCCGCTCGGCAGTGGTGACTATGATCGCCGCTCCAGAGTCGGTCACCAAACAGCAATCGGGTAGGTGGAAGGGCCATGAAACCCAACGTGAATCGTAGTATTCGTCGAAACTCATGGGCGTTTCGTACATTACTGCCTTGGGGTTTAGATTGGCCCACTTTCTGGTCGATACCGCAATCTCGGCCATTGCCTGCCGGGTTCGGTCCTCGCCGTATTCGTGCATGTAGCGGGTGCAAGCCATGGAATAATTGATCGGAGGTCCAATAAGACCGTAGGGAAATTCGTATTGGGATGCGGGCAGGTTGGGGTCGAGTGGCACCCGGCCCCTTGTGGACCGGCCCGCCTGACCGTGGGTGATGAGGGCCACTTCGCAATATCCTGCCTTGATGGCCGCAATTGCGTGGGCCACGTGTATTACAAATGAAGACCCGCCCACTGAAGTGTTATCGGTAAATTGGGGATGAATACCGAGATACTCGGCGGTAGCTAATGTGGAAAAGCCAGCGGTGAACAAACCGTCGACATCGCTCTTGGACAACCCGGCGTCCTCCAGCGCATTGTGCGCCGCCTCCCCGTGGTGCTGCAAGGACGACTTGTTAGGGACGGTGCCCATTTCGTCCGATTCGGCGACACCAACAATCGCAATTTCTCGTTCTCTGGAGGCAGTAGATGCCATGTCCTTCCCTCCCTTGACGCTTACACTTCTCGTTCACCACGCCTACTCCGCAGCCCAGATAGTCTCCAGGCTGGGAAGCAGGCATGATGGTACACCAATCCGCCGGGGGCAGACAAGCCGAGCACAACACAGCGCGACCGCGGCGATTTCTTGACCACATTTCGTTTGGACCGGGAAAGTTCGATCCTCGCTACGCCCAATACAAATGAAATTTCATACAACAATTCTCCACCAGGCATTGCCTGAACCACTAATTATCCCATTCCGGCAAATGCGACCGAGCCCTGCAAAACTCCGATCCGATGCTGAGCCGGCCATGGGGAAAAGTGATTCATGACTGGGTCGTTGAGTAAGCCGCGAAATATTCTAGGATTCCTGGAAACCAGAATCAGAGAGCAGAAAATCGAGTCTATGATAGTTCGGCGGCGCGACTATCAAAATAAACAACCTTTCTCGGCAAAATCCAAGTGGTATAATAGTGTAAATTCGATACCATGATGCTGGCCTCTACCAAGGCCGAATACATGCTCCTGATTCAAGGTCCGCTTTATCAGAGGTAGGAATGCCCCACAATTTTTGGATGATTATATGCAACCCCAATAACTACCGGATAACGCGAGACTTGGGGTTTACACTACAAGGTCTAAAATCCCAGCACCGGCGCAAGATTGAAAGGATTGAAAACGGTGACCGTGTCCTGTTTTACGTGTCGGTTGACCGGAACTTTACCGCTACGGCAACCGCTACCTCCTCTTATTTTGAGGGAGAAGACCCGGTTTGGGAGAACGAAGGATGCGCCGAGTGGCCATACCAAATTAAAATAAAACCTGAAGTTGTCTTGGATGACCACCAGTATATCGACGCTAACCTTCTGGCGCCTCGGTTGGACTACGTAAAACGATGGCCACCCGAGAACTGGTACATGGCGTTCCAGGGTAACTTACACCTCTTGCCCAAGAACGACTTTCTTCTGATAGAAGAAGAAATGAAGAAGCTCAAGTTCGGCAAGAACCACCGCCGCGGCACCCTGGCGCCCCCCCAGTCCGCCCCCCGCCGGAGAAGGAAGAAGGCGCCAGCCCGGGCCGCTGCGCAACAATCCCAAACAGGACGCGACCCCAAACAAGGGGCGAGCCCAAACTGAATCGTGTGACCTCATCTACCTAGCTTAATCTCCTGCGGGATTGAGAGCGGAATCTGGCCGGAGGACTGGGAGATACTTGGGGAACGTTGTCTAATAGGCCGGATCCGTTGCGGCTGAGTCCAGACGCTTGAAACACTTCAACGCCTGAACGAGTTCTTGTGAAACGCTCTCGTCTTCCTCATTTGTTTGAGCCTGCTCCAACGCTTCCCTACCTTCGGTGTTGCCGATATTCCCGAGTGCCCACGCGGCGTGGCCCCGTACCAGCGATTCGCCGGAGGACAAGGCCAAGCGCAAAGCCGGAACCGCCACCGGGTCGCCCTTGTTGCCCAAGGCGACGCAGGCGTTTCGCTGAATCCCAACCCGCTTGGCCCTGAGTATGGGACTGCCCCGGAACCGGACACGGAAGTCTTCTTCAGTCATTCCTAGAAGCTCCACTAGGTCCAAGACTGCGGTCTTGGAATGCTCTGCCGGTGGAGCTTGCCCAGATGGAAATCTGCTCCTTTTCTGGGTGTCCGTTGAACCACTCGTTTGCTCGCTGTCCGCGGTTGGAGATATGTCACCGGCGGACACGTCACCGGCAGACACGTCAATGATGGGCGAGTCGCCCAGCGGACCATCCCCCTCGTGCCTTTTCCACTGCCATAGTGTGGGCGATGGAGAAGCTTTTTGGTTCACGGGGCACACGTCCTGGCAGATGTCGCAACCAAATATCCAGTCACCAATCTGAGGCCGCAGCGCAAGAGGGATCTCGCCGCGGTTCTCGATGGTCAAATAAGATATACATTTGGCATTGTCTACCACGTAAGGCGCGGTTATCGCCCCAGTAGGGCAGGCGTCGATGCAGCGAACGCAGTTACCGCAGGTCTTTTTCAGCGGTTGGTCGGGCTCCAAGTCGAGGTCCGTTATTATCTGACCCAGGAAAACCCAAGAACCCAGGGCAGGGGTAAGGATGTTGGTGTTCTTTCCAAACCAACCCAAACCGGCTCTACGGGCCGCCGCTCGGTCCAGCATGGGGCCGTCGTCAATGTACCAGCGGGCCTTAAACTCTTCGGCCGAATTTCCCCGCCCCAATCTTCCTCGAAGACCTTCCACGTAATTCCGCATGCGCCTTTTTATTATCTTGTGGTAGTCCCGGCCCCAAGCATAGCGGGCCACCTTACCAACAGGTGCTTTGGTCTCCGGAAAATCCTGGCCGGACTCGAAATAATTCGAGCCTAAGCAAATAATCGAGCGTGCCCCCGGAAGCAATTCTTGGGGATTGGCTCCGCGGAGCACTCTGGACTGGTTGAACCACGGCAGACCGTCCATCAGTCCATCTTTGATCCGCTCCAAGGTAATCTTGCGGTCTTCGGCGAACTCTTGGGCCGAGGCCACCCGCACCAAATCGAAGCCCACTTCCCGTGCATAGGAAGTGATTATGGATTTGATGTCGGGCATCGTGCCAGGTCCCGATTCTTGATCGTAGGCTTCAGGGGAGGTTGATGTGGTATTGCCCTTAGCCAATATTCTCGCTTTGGAACCGGCCCTGATAGCCTTGGCTAACGGCGGTGGACAACCGGAAAAATACCAACTGCATCAATCTAGCATCCCTTTGAACCCGGTACCCACCCGGATGATGCACCACCATCAAGGATTGGGACCGGCCCCGATAGCCAGCATCCCATACAGCCGTGTGGATGCTGACGCCGCTGCGGAGAAGGCTGGACCGGGAACGTCCTAGAGCCATAACGTCCAATGGCAGGTTGACCACCTCATTGAACGTGATCAGGCAGGGACCGGGGGCAATCAGGAGCCAACCGTCTGAATCGAATAGAAGAGGCTCCAGTTCCGATAACTCCCTCCCATCAGGTTCTGCGCCGATGCTACCCGGGGAGGCCAAGCGGCTTATTTCCCGCAACGAAAGGTCGAAGCCGTTTGGCTGTAGTTGCTGCTCCAGGGACACGAAGTCCTCCACCAGTGGTGGAGCGTTGTGGATTAATTTGCCGATGGACTCCCGGTCTAGGGGGTTGCCGTTCATGGTGCTTTCCTAAAAGCCCGGCTCGATGGTCCGCCGGCGAGGGCCGGTGGTCCTACGGGCCGGGCTTTTATTAACAGTTCCGAATAATAGGTTCGGCCCGGACAGTTCAGTCCGGGTGATTCAGTAATCTGCGGGAAACCTAGTCGTGCATGAAATCCTGCATGTCTTGCGGTAGCGGCTTAAACTCGGGAATCTCGGTGATGATCGCCTGGGTTGTGATCATCATCCCCGCGATGCTGCCCGCGTTGGACAGCGCCGAACGGGTAACCTTAACCGGGTCCACGATGCCCCGCTCAATCAGGTGGCAGTACTCGCCCAACTCGGCATCAAAACCCCAGTCGCCTTCGCCGCTCCGTACTTTATCCAGAACTACCTCTCCGGTATGGCCAGCATTGTCGGAGATTAGCATCAACGGCGCGCTCAAAGCATCCCTAACCAGTCGGACGCCTACTGCTTCGTCGCCTTCAACTTTCTTTTCCAGGTCATCCAGCACCAGGCCGGCCCGAATAATGGCTACACCGCCTCCGGGAACAATTCCTTCCTCCACGGCGGCCCGGGTGGCGGACAGGGCATCTTCGGTTCGGGACTTGCGTTCGTTAACCTCTGGCTCTGTGATGCCGCCCACTTTAACCACGGCTACGCCGCCGACCAAGGACGCACGTCGCTCTTCCAGTTTTTCCCGGTCATAGTCGGAAGTAGTTTCCTCGATTTGAACCCGTAGTTGGTTTACTCGATCTTTGATGGCATCCTCGGAGCCTCGGCCCTCAACGATCACCGAGTCGTCTTTTTGGATAACCACCCGTCGCGCCGAACCCAAATGGGACAACTCAGCTCCCTCCAAGGTGAGGCCCACGTCGGCGCTGATGACCTCACCGCCGGTTACAATGGACATGTCTTGCAACAGAGCCTTCCGCCGCTCACCGAAACCAGGCGCCTTAATGGCAACACAATCCAAGGTACCCCGTACTTTGTTGATTACCAAGGTGGCCAGAGCTTCTCCGTCTACGTCTTCAGCGATAATAACTAATGGTTTGCGGCCCGCTTCAATGACTTTTTCCATGAGTGGGACTAAGTCATTAGGAGAACTGATTTTCTGATCGGTGATCAGAAATAGCGGCTCCTCTAGTACTACTTCCATCCGTTGGGTATCAGTGACAAAGTGGGGCGACAGGTAGCCTCTGTCCAGTCGGACGCCTTCCACCACTTCCAGTTCGTCTTCCAACAACTTGGACTCTTCGATTGTAATGACGCCGTCCCTGCCCACTTTGTCCATGGCGTCGGCTATCAGCCCAGCAATAGCTTCCTCGTGGGCCGACAAAGCCGCCACCCTGGCTATCTGCTCCCGGTTTTCCACCGGTATAGCCATCTTTTTCAGTTCTTCGCTGACCGCCTCTACGGCTTGGTCGATACCTGATTTCATCGCCGTGCCATTGGCGCCAGCGGCGACGTTCAAAAAGCCGCCTTTGACTATGGCTTGGGCCAACACCACCGACGTTGTCGTGCCGTCGCCCACCATATCATTGGTCTTGGATGCCGCCTCTTTGACCAACTGAGCGCCCATGTTTTCATAGGGCTCCGCCAGTTCGACTTCTTTGGCAATGGTCACACCATCGCTGCAGACTATGGGAAGTCCGAACATCCGGCTCAGCAGCACATTTCGACCGCTGGGCCCCAGAGTCAAGCCCACCACCCGGGCCAGTTGTTCAACTCCGCGCATCAAACTGATGCGGGCTTCTTCATCAAATGTTAACTGCTTGTCCGCCATTGTCGTCTCCTTGGTTATTAATCACTGGTTATTTATCAACTATGGGCCGGTAATCCTAAGTCTGGGAAATTCCAGCCAGCAAACAAACACTTCTGGTTGGCGCAAACTGTCCAGGGTAAAATATCCGCTAGTCTGCGGCGAATGTCAACAGGCAGGGGCCATTGCTGGCGAAACAGCCAGGTTTTCGGCATCATTCCGGAACTTAAATGACAGTATGGGAGGCAGGCGCAGCGCTTGCCCATGCTTGGAGATGGTTTGAAATTTAGACTGGCGACTCTTAATGCCTACCTTCCTTACAAACAGATGAACCAACTTATAGCCACCTACTTCCCCAAAACTGCAGGCGGTGGAGCCCAAGACCTCACCCCTTCCCGGCAATCAACCTGCCGGACCAATTGTCCCACCGTGAGGTTCAAGACTGGGTGGACCAAAGACGGAACCAACTCTGCCAGAGGAATTAGCGCAAAAGCTCTGAGATGCAACCGGAGGTGGGGAATCTGTAGTTCTGCTTGTTCCACAACTTGGTTGCCGAACAAAAGAATATCTATATCGATTAGCCGGGGTCCATAGCGCACGCCCGGTTTCCGCCCCAAGGTGTGCTCAACACCTTTGATTCGTTCCAGCAGACCTGCTGGCGTCAACAAGGTTTCTACTTCTATGACGGAATTTAAGAAATCCTGTTGATCTTCCAATCCCCATGGTGCGGTCTCGTAAATTCCGGAAGAGCGCAAGACCCTGATTAGAGTGGCTACTGGTGTACAGTCGTCTCTATCACTGCTTATAGAATTTGCCGGAGCCTCGTTTAGAGCTTGGATCGCCGCCGCCAGGTTTCCTTCCCGGCGGCCCAAGTTGGAGCCCAAGCCAAGATAGGCCTTTTCCCATTTCCCGGTCACTGCTTCCAATTTGGAGGCCTCCAGCCCCGCACAATTGCGTCGCTCATCCGGCACACGCTTCGCATCTCCTTCACGTCGTGAACCCGGACGATGTCCGCGCCACTCGCAATCGCCAATGCCACGGTTGCTGCGGTGCCTTGAATCAACGGCTCAAAAGATTTCCCAACTGAATTGCTGGGCGCCGAGTGAGCTCCTGCATGGTCGGTCGGCAGGTCCAGAGTCAAACGGATGGTGGATTTGCGGGAAGTTCCTACCAGCAGGGGGTAACCCAATCCCTTGAATTCTTCCAATCGATGGAGTATTTCCAGGTTGTGATCTGGGGTTTTGCCGAATCCGATGCCAGGGTCAAGGATGATGTCGCCGTCCGACACGCCGGCTTTGTTGGCCAGTGCCACGCTCTGGGATAGGCTAGCGAAAATATCAGGCAGCAAATCTTCGTAATCGCGGGTTTTCTGATTGTGCATGATTATCAGCGAGACCCCCCACTGTGCCGCCACGTCTGCCAATTCCGGGTCCGCCTTCAAGCCCCACACGTCGTTGATTATCACCGCTCCAGCCTGGACGGCCCGACGGGCAACCGGGGCTTTGTAGGTGTCCACGCTAATGGGGATGGACACCCGGTTGGCGATTGCCTCCAGGGCAGGTAGCAGACGGCCCAATTCTTCTTCCGCAGTGATTGGCACGGAGGTGGGCCGGGTGGACTCGGCGCCTAAGTCGAGAAAATCCGCTCCTTCGTCTTGAAAGCGAAGGGCTTGGTCCAATGCCGCATCTACGTCGGAAGCCAAACCGTCGCCCGAAAATGAGTCGGGGGTGAGATTGATGATCCCCATAACGTAGGTGCGTTTCCCCCATACCAAGGGCTCGCCGTTGGCAACCTTGATGCCGGCAAGGCCGATTACAGGGGCTGTTCCCCTAGAGTTGCGGCCTTTACTAACAATTGGATTCTCCGTCAATGGTTTCGCCTCGTCGCCTCCGATTTTACCTTGATTATCTCGTCGAACCAAGTCCCCGGAATCCAATTCCACGGATCGGCAACCCTTCCATTTACCACGGCGTCGTGCCATTTCCAAGAAGTCATCGTGTGAAGTTGATCGGCGGATGCCCGTCTGAGGGCATCCCCTCCTCCAGAAAATCCGACGTAAATCTCCCTGGGGCTCTGTTCACATAGCTTGAGGACTGCTTCCAGAGGTAAGGATTGATCGCATGTTCCCACGGTTGGGCCTATAGAGTCCACCTGTCGCGGCCCCATTCCAATTTTCCTGCGAACGCCAATGCAGGATCGGGCACCCGGAGAATCCCCGCAGTACCAGGGTCGTGGTCTCACAACACCCGACGGGAAGCTTTCCCCGCAATCTTCGCAGGTATATTGGAGCGCAGGAGCTACGGCTGGAAGAGGTCGATCCGGCTGGATGCTATAACCTGTGGGTGATGGCTGATTTGCTATAACAGCGCTAAGGCAGTTTGTGCACATTCGTTTTGCCGTGTCGTAGTGCTTGGAGCACACGGGATTTTGCTTACACGCCGGGCATTTGTAACTCAGTCTCAGGTTCACTGTCTCTCCAGCGACTTCGCAGTATGATACCGGCTCTGGAAGCACAGGGCCTTGAACAGTGATTATTGATCCGTCACCGATAATATTGAATTTGTTGCTGGGGTTTATTGCTGCCGCAGGCGAATCGATGGGCTGATGTGGCGCGGGCGAGGGTTCGCCGGCAAGATATTCGCCGCAGGAATCGCACCAATTTTGCGGTGGCGTGTACTCCGTTCCGCACTTGCAGACACTCATGTTCAAATCCCCCCAATTGCTAATCAATCCATGACTAAACTCGCCAATGGGGCATGCGTCTTGGTAGGCTGGCAAGGTGATCATTCGATGTTCCAGTGGTGGTAGCGCCGATGGAGATACTAGGCCAATTCTATCACTCTCGCCCTGCCTTGCACCGGATATACCCGTCTGCTAGGATGAAGCTCACCCTCAGCTTTTAACTTCGCTAAGTCTGTGGCATGAGCGTAACTTTGAGTGACTGGCTTTCGATTGACCCCCAAGTTTAGGTGCCCCCCAAGTTTAGGCAATAACCGAGCCTCCCGGACCCCAAGGTAATATTTTGATCGATTCCCCTAAGTAACTCGGGAGCATGCAGTGACTGCGGAAAAAAGAACGATAGATCAAAAACTCGAATCACTGGAAAAACTGCGCCTGCAGTCCCAAAAAGGCGGCGGTCAACAGCGCATTGACGCACAGCACAGCCGGGGGAAGCTCACTGCCAGGGAACGGCTGGCGCTGCTCATGGATGAAGGGACCTTTGAGGAGCTAGACAGCTTCGTCACCCATCGGGCCACCGATTTTGGTCTGGCGGATAGAACATTTTTAGGAGACGCGGTGGCAACCGGTCATGGCAAGGTTGAGGGCCGGCAAATCTTCGCTTTTTCCCAAGACTTCACTGTTTTCGGAGGATCCTTATCAGAGGTTGTGAGCCAGAAAATTTGCAAGGTTATGGACTTGGCCTCCAAGACAGGGTGCCCAGTGGTGGGCATTAACGATTCAGGGGGCGCCCGTATCCAGGAGGGCGCCTTGAGCCTGGCTGCTTACGGCGACATCTTCCTCAGAAACACAATGTACTCCGGCGTGGTGCCGCAAATCTCGGTTATCCTAGGCCCGTCGGCGGGCGGAGCAGTCTACTCGCCAGCGATAACCGACTTCGTTTTCATGGTGAAAGAACTGGGTCAGATGTACATTACCGGTCCCGACGTTATCAAGGCAGTAACCGGGGAGGAAGTGAGCCACGAGCAACTGGGCGGAGCGGCGACCCATGCCACTAGAAGCGGCGTCGCCCACTTCATTTACGACACCGAAGAAGAGTGCTTGTCGGAGGTACGACATCTGCTCAGCTTCCTGCCTTCCAACAACTTGGAAGACACGCCTTTGGTGGCCAACCGCGTGGGCTCTTCGATGAATGACCCGGACCTAAGGTACTTGATCCCCGATGATGCCAACCGTGCCTACGACGTTCGGGATATTATCTATCGGTTAGTTGATGACGAAGAGTTCTTGGAGGTCCACCACAACTTCGCCCCAAACGTGGTGATTGGATTTGGCCGGATGGATGGCCGTGCCGTGGGGTTAGTCGGCAACCAGCCAGCCCATTTGGCAGGGGTGTTGGACATTGATGCGTCCAACAAAGCCGCTCGATTTGTCCGTTTTTGCGATTGCTTCAATATTCCCTTGGTGACTCTGGTGGATGTCCCTGGGTTTATGCCTGGGGTTGAACAAGAGTATGGGGGGATCATCCGCCATGGGGCGAAGCTAATATTCGCCTACGCCGAGGCCACCGTGCCCAAAGTCGCGGTCATAACACGCAAGGCATACGGCGGGGCCTATATCGTCATGAGTAGCAAGCACCTGCGTTCCGACATCAACCTAGTATGGCCGTCAGCAGAGATCGCTGTCATGGGAGCGGAGGGTGCGGTTAACATAATATATAGGGAAGATATTTCCAAATCCGAGAACCCGGATCGGCGAAGGAAAGAACTAGTCGCCGACTACCAAGAGAAATTCACCAATCCGTACGTCGCAGCCAAGTACGGTTTCGTGGACGATGTTATCGACCCAGCGGACACCCGCTTGCGTATAGTCAAAGCTCTGGAAATGCTGCAAAACAAGCGAGATACCCTGCCAGCCAAGAAGCACGGGAACATACCCCTTTAAGATTACCGGTTTAAGACTACCGGCATTAGATCATAACTGGTCCCGAACCAGAGACTTAATCGTTAAGTTCCGGGTGGCCGGACGCTGATTGCAGAAAGATAAACAGGAGCGAAATTAATGAAATTTGGCGTTTTCTACCAACTGCCTTGCGGGGAGGGACAAACGGTTTCCGCCCGCTACGACGACACCATAGCCCAAGCTCGATTGGCTGATGAGTTGGGCTTTGATAACGTGTGGCTGGCCGAGCTCCATTTCAACGGCCGGTTCTCCGTTATGCCTGCTCCATTGATGATTGGCGCAGCCATCGCCGCCACTACCAAAAAGATCAAGATAGGCACAGCGGTCAACCTCGTGCCATTGCATCACCCCATCCGCCTGGCCGAGGAAACCGCTACCCTGGACATTTTGTCTCATGGCCGGGCCGTCTTCGGCATTGGCCGTGGATCCAATCCCAGGCATTTCGATGGTTTCGGCGTGGACATGGAGGGAGGCAGGAACAGTTTTCGAGAAGCGGTTGACTTAATTCTCCAAGCGTGGACCAACGATGAGGTCAATTTCAAAGGAGAGCACTTCAACGTCGAAGGCGTGCGTGTAGAGCCCAAACCACAACAGAAACCCCATCCGCCGGTCTATGTGGCGACCAATAGTCCCGATACCTTTGGAATGGTGGGGGAAATGGGCCATAGCGTCCTGCTGGCCCCCATGATCTCGACCATTGAGGGCGCTCAGGCAGGGCTTAAGGAATTTCGCCGCAACTTGATCGACGGCGCGCCGGGAGGGAAGGTGAACGTCAACGTGCCCACCTTCGTCGCCGAAACCCGCAAGAAAGCCTTAGCCGGGTTTGAAGGGAGCATCGACAACTACTTGGGCACGCTCCGGGCAACCAGCCACGGTCGGGGCATGGAGCGGGCCAACATGCTCAACTACGGGCTTGTTGACGCGGATTTTGCTGCCATCGGCGACCCCGAAGGGTGTGCCGATAGGCTGCGGCAGATTCAGCAGATGTACGATGCTGACGAGTTCATGTGCTGGTTCAACACAGGCGGAATGGTGTCACAAGAAGAGGTATCCAAGTCCATGCGCCTGTTTGCGGAGAAGGTCATACCCCAGTTTAGCTAAAGCAAGTCCTCGATATTCAGCCAGCGGCTGGTCGCCGGACCCCCAGTAGGGACTCCCTTGGGAATTGAGACACAAAATTTAGGCAGCAAGCTTTGCCCAGGGATTTAGACACAGGATTTAGACTGAGGAATTAGACAGGAGCTTGAGAATGGAATTCGGAGTCTTTTACCAGTTACCTTGTAGCGAAGGCCAGACTCCTCAGCAAAGGTACGCCGACACGATAGCGCAAAGCCAGTTGGCCGATTCATTGGGCTTCGATGATGTTTGGCTGGCCGAACTCCATTTCCACCCCACATTCTCAATAACCCCTTCCCCTCTTTTGCTTGCCTCAGCCATAGCCCAGACGACGCAGCGCATAAGGCTGGGCACAGCCGTGAACCTGATGCCCCTCCACCATCCCATCCGGTTGGCCGAAGAGATTGCCACCCTGGACATTATTTCCGGTGGCCGAGCGGTGTTCGGCATCGGCAGGGGAATTATCCCCAGTCATTTTGAAGGCTACGGCGTATCTCCGGAGGAAGGCCGTCAACGGTTCGACGAATGCCTGCGATTGATTGTCGACGCTTGGACCCAAGATGTTTTGGACTTCCGGGGCGAGTATTATCAAGTCCGAGACGTCGCGCTTGCTCCCAAGCCGCTGCAAAAACCTCACCCTCCAATCCATGTCGCTGCCACCGGCCCGGACACTTTCGAGCTTGTAGGGTCCATGGGGTACAATCTGCTGGTAGCACCGGTAATCGCCGGAATGCAACCAGCCATAGATGGCGCCAAGATGTACCGGGAAAAGTTGGCCCAAGGCGGTCACGACCCTGAAAAAGGAAAAGTGACCGTCACGCTGCCAATCTTCGTTAGCGAAGACCGCCACAAAACCGATGGCATGCTGGAAGGCACGATAAATTCATACATCAAGTCGGCGCAGGCAATGATGATCTCCCCGGCAGCCCACCGCGCCGCAATGGTTAACCCCCGTATCGCCCTCGTGCAGGCAGGGATAAGCAAGCTGAATTACGAGCAAGTCTTGAATGACAACACGGTCATCGGCACCCCTGAAGAGTGTGTGGAACAGCTCAACCAATTCCAAGAGAAATTTGGGGCACAAGAATACTCCGGCTGGTTCAACATTGGCGGCAGGCTGCCCCACGAAATAGTCACCAAGTCGATGAAACTATTCGCCGAAAAGGTAATGCCCCACTTCCGCTGATACTAGCGGTCAGCTTTCAGCTGTCACCGATCTGTCACGGGCGACCCACCGCTGAACGCCTTGTGGGAGCAGCAGGGCGGGATAGGGAGTCTTTTATCAGCCTCCTTGCCACGAATGCCGGTGTCTCAAACAAACGTAAGCAGGTACCAAGTCCCAGTGCAGGTGGGCGGAACCATTGGGTTTGCTAACCTGACCGCGTACAAGTTTGTTACAACAGCCTGATAGCTGAGGGCTAACAATGGCCTCAACTCAATCGTTATTCGAGCATGAAGGGGAACGCCGGGCCAAGCAGCAAGCGCCACTGGCCGACAGGCTGCGGCCCCGAACATTCGACGAGTTCGTTGGCCAAGAGCATATCGTCGGACACGACCGGGTGTTGCGCCGGGCAATCGCAGCGCAAAGGGTGCCTTCGTTTATCTTGTGGGGCCCGCCCGGCAGCGGCAAAACCACCCTGGCCCGCCTGGTTTCTGGGGTTACCGATTCCCACTTCGAGGCTATCAGCGCCGTCACATCCGGAGTGGCCGACCTCCGCCGCACCGTGTCCGATGCGAAGGAAAGGCAGGGAATGTATGGCCACAAGACCATCCTGTTCGTCGACGAGATTCATCGGTTCAATAAGTCCCAACAAGATGTCATTCTCCCTCATGTCGAGGATGGAACCTTCACGCTCATTGGCGCCACCACGGAAAACCCGTCATTCGAGGTAATCGGCCCCTTACTGTCTCGCTCCCGAGTGTTTACCCTGGAGTTGCTGAGTCCGGAGCATGTTGAGACCATCATAGGTCGGGCTTTACAGGACCGCGAGCGAGGGATCGCTGATTTGAAGGTAGACCTGGAGGAGTCGGCCCTGAAGTATCTGGTAGACATGGCCAACGGCGACGCCAGGACTGCTTTGAACGCCCTGGAAACCGCCGCCTATGCTACCAGTCCGGGTGCGGACGGGCGTAGACGGGTGGATCTGGAAGCCATCTCCGACGCAATGCAGCGCCGCTCTCCCCGGTACGACAAAGCTGGCGATGGGCACTACGACACCATATCCGCTTTTATCAAGTCGGTGCGGGGCTCTTCTCCCGACGGTGCGGTCTACTGGTTGGCGCGGATGATAGATGCTGGCGAGGACCCAATGTTTATCGCCCGCCGGTTGGTGGTCTTGGCCGCCGAGGACATTGGCTTGGCCCAGCCCGAGGCTTTATCAGTGGCCATCGCTGCCCAGCAAGCAGTGCATTTCCTGGGTATGCCCGAAGGCCGCATCCCTCTGGCGGAAGCCACGGTCTACCTGGCCACCGCTCCCAAAAGCAACTCGGCTTACGCAGCGATTAACAGTGCCTTGGAAGACGCTCGCCAGCACGTAAACGAGCCCGTGCCCCTGCACCTGCGGAATGCGGTCACCGGGCTTATGAAGCAGGCCGGGTACGGAGGAGGCTATAAATATGCCCACGATTACGAAGGCCATTTCGTGGAGCAAGAGTTTTTGCCCCCGTCGTTGAAGGGCCGCCGCTACTACGAACCCACCCAAGAGGGAGCGGAGAAAGAGATGGGCGAGAAGTTGAAAAAGTGGTGGGGAACCAGGGATCGTGTAATTGACGATAACGGGTAGGGGATTTTGTCAGGCTAGACTCATGTGAGATTAGGCTTATGCGTCTCAGCTGACGCCAACCCTCCGGTGCTTTCGCCCGATGAAGTGGACTATCAGGACACCATCGACCAGGTATTCGGTGTGTCGATCAACGGCGAACACCGGGCGTATCCGCTACGCATATTAATTCTTCACGAGATGGCCAACGACGTTTTGCGAGGCGTGTCCTTTTCTCTTGCCTTTTGACCCCTCTGAGGCTCTGGAATCGTGTATTCCACCGAGGTGAGTGGAGAAGTCTTCCTGTTTGGGTCTTCGGGTTGGCTCTAAAGTAGAGCCGTGCAGATCGAGAGGTTTTCCTGATCAAATGCGTAAGGGCTGAGTTTCGCCAAACACTTAAGCGCCTCTAATCAGACCCCCGCACCGTAACCCCCTGGCTGATTTCCAATTCCTCGCCGTTGCCGAGGCAGACTGTTGCTCGCACCCGCCATGTAACCGCGGTTTCGTGCACCGCAATGGTGGCCAGCAAGCACTCGGGAATAGTCAATGAATATTGGATTTCAAGAGGACTACCAGCCGTGATTGGTCCTGCAATAGCTTCAGGTTCCCGGAACTCCAGCAAGCCGACTCCCAGATCGAAAACACGAGTCCCCGACTTTTCCGAGCGCATCAATTCTATTCTTATCGAATCCACTGGAGCTGCCGCTGAGTTTAAGCCTTCTTTCGGAGTTATTTTTATTACGCCTTCCACGGTTCCTCCCATGCTGACCCGCAGAGAATCGACAGATAGCAATAAGTTTCTCTCTGAAAGCTGGGACCCAGAGGAAGAGGCGTGTCCGGAAGGCATTGGGCTGCTGGGACCCGCATCGGGGGCAGTTAGGACGACCAA
>MUCU01000070.1 GCA_002817055.1 SAR202 cluster bacterium Io17-Chloro-G7
ACAGGTCTGCCCGTGGTCGGCTACCTCCCGCGCCGGGAAGAATTCGTTCAGCCGGAGCGCCACTTGGGCCTCATCCCCACTGTGGAAGGCACGGTGGCCAACCTTTGGTACGACGCAATCGCCAACCAAGTGGAGGAAACCTTCGACCTAGACCGCATCATTCAGATTGCGTCAACCTGTAACCCTCCTCCTGCTCAAGCAGAAGCATATCCCTTGGAGAACCATCCGAAGAAGGCGCGCATTGCCATCGCCCAAGATAAAGCCTTCAGTTTCTATTACCAAGACTCTTTGGACCTATTGGAGGCTTGGGGCGCCGAGCTAATCCCCTTCAGTCCTTTGGAAGACCAACAACTGCCCGCTGGCGCAGGCGGCATATATATCGGCGGCGGTTTCCCGGAAATGTTCGCCGCCCAATTGGCGGACAACGCTCCCATGCTGACGTCGATACGGGACGCTGTGGACCGTGGAGTTCCCGTGTACGGCGAGTGCGGCGGTCTGATGTACTTGGGCCGGAGCCTCTCGGACCTGGAAGGGAACCAGCATCCCATGGTAGGCGCAATTCCGGCGGTCTCCGCTATGTCCGACAAGCGTCTGGTCTTGGGGTACCGCGAAGTGGAATCGCGCGTCGACAATCCTCTCATGGGGCGAGGACAACGAGTCCGGGCCCATGAGTTCCACTGGTCCACCTTGGAAGATGCGCCCAGCGACCAAGAGTCCGTATATAGAGTTGTGGATCAAGAAAACCGGCCCGACGGCTTCCACGTCGGAAGCGTCTGGGCTTCCTACGTCCATATTCACTTGGGTAGCGACCCATCATTGGCCAAGCGGTTCGTTGACACTTGCTCGGTTGGCTTCAACGCCGTCCCCAAGTGACGGTTAACCTAGTCGTTCTTGAGTCAGACCGTTTTATTAACGCCGGATCATCGGCGGTTAGATAGGAGTCACAATGAGCACTGGAGAGCAGCCAGCCCAGTCGCAAACACCGGAAGCAAATCAAGAACCAGGACCTCAATCGGTCCAAGGCCCACGTATCAATGTGGGTCTGGTTATCGTCAATACGGGCAACGGCAAAGGGAAGACCACCGCTGCATTGGGGGTGGCGCTACGGGCATGGGGCCGAGGCCTGAAGGTAATCGTTCTCCAATTTATCAAGCACTCCACCGCCAACTTTGGCGAGCAACGCGCTGCTCAGAAGATGGGTATTGAAATGCGTGCTATGGGCGACGGTTTTACCTGGCGCTCCCAAGATTTGGACAAGACGGCTGATTTGGCCGTGGCCCACTGGGAGGACTGCAAAGAAATCATCGCTTCCGGCGAGTATGACGTTATCGTCCTCGACGAGTTCACCTACCCCATGCATTACGGTTGGGTTGACACCAACGAAGTGATTGAGGTGCTGAAAAACCGGCCTGAAATGCAGCACATAATCATCACCGGGCGCCACGCCCCCGAGGCGTTGGTGGAGTACGCTGACTTGGTCAGCGAAATCCAGGTGGTCAAGCACCCCTATCAGAAA
This sequence comes from SAR202 cluster bacterium Io17-Chloro-G7, assembly GCA_002817055.1. The sequence goes on from MUCU01000070.1 coordinate 1,517, forward strand.
GGAATAAAAGCCCAGCCGGGCATCGAGTTTTAGTGGGGTAAGTCATCTTAGCTCATTAGGGATTCCTGGGAATCACAATGGAACAGCTTGAATTTGAAAAAGTCTGGCAACTGCTTCACCAGCTAAAAGGGCAGATCGTCTTTATGCCTAATAGGGGGAAGCCCAACAAAATCGGGTCATTTGGACCCAAGGGTATGACAAGAAAGCATCTGCGGCCGGGCGCTGATTTGGATAATGCTTCGGACGAAGACTGGATTACAGCTAGCTTAGTACCAAAGAGAGCATTCGAAAATTGGTGGAAACGCCTAGTTCGGGAGGGTACATCGGAACAGAATTACGAATGGGGGATCGCGGTCGCGTGTCTGGCAAGGGTTCAAGGTCTTGGGGTTACTATAACGAAGGAGAAGAATCCGTTAACGCTTTCACTTGCTATTGGGTCTGAAGCGCTCTTTACCGCTACGGACGAAGATAATAATATGTGGGAGTTCGGCGACCCGGAACGAATCGTCGTCGACCCCAATATTTGTAGCGGGAACCCCACGATCCGTGGGACACGCATTATGGTCAGCAATATTCTAGGCATGTTCTCTGGCGGTTATTCCATCAACCGGGTGCTCAAAGCCTACCCTGAACTCTTTCGCCTGGACGTAATCTCTGCTTTGGAATATTCCAGTTGGGTGGTTGACAGAGAGAAGGTGGTTGCCCCACGCTGAAATCTCGCCCGGTCTCGGGGTTCTGTTGGACCAAAATGTCCCCTTAGCGGTGGCAGCTTGGCTCAGAAGACGTCAGTCAAAGTGGAATGTTTTCCACATTTTGGAGTTGGGGCTTGACGGCTGTACTGATCGTGAAGCGTTCGATTGGGCGCAGGCTAATCGGTGCGTCATAATAACCTTCGATAATGATTTTGCCGACCGGCGTAGCTTTGCATCGCTCGAAAACTATGGAATCATTCTGCTGAGAGTCAGACCCACCACATCCGAGGAAGCACAGGGGGCTTTACGCAGGCTATTCGACCAGACCGAAGAGAAAGACCTTCAATGCTGTCTTGTGATTGTGGCCCGGTCGAGAATCCGCATTCGCCCTAGGACGGTTCAAGAGTTTGGTAGTTAAGGGGTTGCTAAATGACCCTATCCCAGTTGATCGACCAGACCATCGGCCAAATTTCCCCCCTAGACGAGCAGGCCATGGCCGACGCCCGAGACCGGCAGGATACTTTGACCAAGCCGCTGGGTAGCTTGGGCCGCCTGGAAGAGTTGTCCGTGACCTTGGCCGGTATTTTCGGGGAATCCATCCCTAAAATTCGCCGCAAGACAGTCATTCTGGCCGCTGCGGACCATGGCGTGGTTGCGGAAGGCGTCAGCGCCTATCCTCAAGAAGTTACCCCCGCTATGGTAATGAATTTCCTGGCTGGCGGCGCAGCCATCAATGTGCTAGCGCGGCACGGGGGAGCCGAAGTTGTGGTCTTGGACGCTGGAGTGGCCGCCGACCTACCGCCAAACCCGGCCTTGCGTGCCGTGAAAGTCGCCAAGGGAACGGCCAACATAGCGGTGGGGCCAGCGATGTCTCGAGAGCAAGCCGTCCAGTGTCTGGAAACGGGAATCAAGACCGCTCAGGGACTGATTGAAGGCGGCACCGACCTAATTGCCTGCGGCGATATGGGCATCGGCAACACCACACCTTCCAGCGCCATCACTGCGGTTACTACCGGGGCCGATCCTTCGGTTACCACCGGTCGCGGCACCGGAATTGAGGATGAAGCCCTAGCCCATAAGATACAGGTGGTGCGCCGGGCGATTGATGTCAACAAGCCCGACGCCAAAAACGGTCTGGATGTTCTAGGTAAGGTGGGCGGCTTTGAAATCGGAGTCTTGGCCGGGGCAATGCTGGGCTGCGCCTCCCGGCGGCGTCCGGTGGTGGTTGACGGGTTTATTTCCGGGGCGGCTGCTCTAATAGCTTGGTCTCTGGCCCCCGGCGCAAGCCAATACTTCTTTGCCTCGCACAAGTCCGTGGAGCCTGGCCATCAAATCGGCCTCGAAGCCATGGGTCTGACTCCATTGCTGGATATGGGTATGCGATTGGGAGAGGGAACCGGAGCTACCCTGGCCATGCACATCATCGAAGCGGCGGCAAAATGCTTGGCGGAAATGGCCACCTTCGCCGAAGCGTCGGTCTCCGAAAGATCGGATAGCCAGGTAAACGCCGATGGCGAGGCTTAGGTCTGATATCACTGCTGAGTTCGTTGCTGGCGGCCCTTACTTTTCTGACTGTATTCCCCATCTCCATCATCCCTGGGGCCAAGCAATGGACTCCAACCCGGCAAGAACTAAGTAACTCCCGAGCTTATTACCCGGCAGTCGGCCTTTTGCTCGGCCTAATGCTGGTGAGCCTAGAGCGATGTTGCTCGGAAGTATTTCCGGATTACCTTTCAGCCGCCGTCCTGCTGGTGTCATTGATCGTCGTGAACCGGGGCCTCCATCTGGACGGTCTTATGGATACCTGCGACGGCATCTTCGGCGGCTTCACCCCCGAGCGGCGCTTAGAGATCATGCGCGACTCCCAAGTGGGCGCTTTTGGCGTCGCCGGGGCTGCCGGGGTATTGATCTTGAAATACGGTGCCCTGGTTTCGCTATTGGGGTTATCCGGCTCTGGGGTTCCAGACTCTGGGATTCAGTGGCCGCTGCTGATTTTCCCCATGCTCTCCCGTTGGTCCATGGTTGTCGCTTTAGGCGCTTTCCCGTACGTGAGGAGTCAGGGTCTGGGTTCGCCCTTTCATCAAAGCGGGAAACTCCGGCAAGGCGGGATTCTCTGGCCGACAGCGGCAGCGGGAATAACCGCCATCGCCGCATCTGTTCTGCTGGGGAGCATCGCCGGAGTTGGTATGCTGGTCGGCGCTTCATTAATTGCATGGGTGTTGGGCAGGAGTGTGGCCGCCAAGTTGGGGGGCTTGACTGGGGATAGCTACGGCGCAATCAACGAAGTGACCGAAATGTTAGCCTTGATGGCAGTGGTTGCCATAGCATCCCACGGTTGGGTGGAACCATTAACCAGCTTCCTGGACTTAACATAACACTGGGATGTGGGCCTGTGTCCGATTGCCGCAGGGATTCTCACGGAGGTACGGTTCATGGCAGTGACTGAACAGCCATCGGGTCCATTGGCTGGTCTGCAAGTCTTGGATTTAACTCGCGGTATGCCCGGCGCTCTTGCCACCATGCTGTTGTCCGATTATGGCGCCGACGTGATAAAGGTAGAGCATCCCGCTGGCAATCCCTTGGAGCAGGACCCCGCATACCGAGTTTGGAATCGGAGCAAGAGAAGCGTGGCAGTTGACTTAAAGCAGCTCAGCGGATTGGCGGCGTTTCAGGATCTAGCCAGACAAGCGGATGTAATCCTGGAGTCATTTCGTCCCGGTGTGGCTGAGCGTTTGGGCGTTGGTTACGCTCAGGTGAGTGGTGTCAACCCCCAAGTCGTCTATTGTTCTATTACAGCCTACGGTCCCACAGGCCCTTGGGCGCAGCGACACGGGTACGAGAGCCTTGTCGCCGCCGCCTCGGGCATCATGACCGAGCAGGTTGGCGTGAGCGAGGGCCGCCCGATGTTTTGCTCCATACCTTTGGTCTCTCTGGGAACATCTACCCTGGCGTTGCAGGGCATACTTGCGGTCCTGCATGTTCGGAATGTTAGTGGGGTTGGCCAAAGGGTTGAGACCAGCATGTATCAGGGGTCCGTGGCCATACGAGCTCCCATGATGCCCATCGTCGATAACCTGACCTCACTGTCGATGAACAATATTCAACCCCAAGGCGGGTTGCCTGCCTACCGGATGTACCCTTGCGCCGATGATAGGTGGGTGCACATTGGGTGCTTGAGCAGGGAGTTTTGGGACAAGCTGGCGGTTGCGTTGGATGTGATGGACTTGGCCATTCAACCCGAGTTTGCTGCTGCGCCAACAGGGTGGACCAACCACCAAGATCGGGAACTGGCGATTGAGTTGATCGGTCAACGTCTCCGAGAGCATCCTCGCAGCCACTGGCTTGAGGTTTTGGAGGCTGCGGATGTGCCTGTGGCCCCTGTGCTGACAACCCAGGAATATATGGACCTTCCTCAAGTGCGGCACAACGGTCTGGTGAGCGAGGTGAACGACCCGGTGTTGGGGGAGATGGAGCAAGTGGGTTTGGTCTTGGGGTTTTCCGAGACGCCGGGCAAGGTTAAGGCACCGGCGCCGTTGCGGACCCAAATTAGTGGCGAAGAACAGGCAGTATGTTTCCAAAAATATCCCGAATTGAAAAGACGCGGTTCTCAAGCAAACGCGCCAGGACATCCCTTGGATGGGATAAAGGTGTTGGACTTTTCTTCGCTTATCGCCGGACCCCTGGGTCCGATGGTCCTTTCGGACTTGGGCGCCGATGTAGTCAAGGTCGAGCCAATCAGTGGGGAATTGGCGAGGAGTCTGCCCTTTTTGCTCCTTGCCGGTAATCGGGGCAAGAGAGGCATCGCCATCGACATGAAAGCTCCTCAAATCAAGGAAGTCCTCACCCGCTTGCTAAAGTCCTGCGACGTTGTTGTGCACAACATGCGGGTGGGAGTGGCGGAGCGACTGGGCATAGGCTACGAGGCGGTCCGCAAACTCCGGCCAGACGTCATCTACCTCCACAGCAGCGGCTACGGACCCACCGGGCCCGAAAGCCTAAAGCCTGGATTCGACCCGTTGTTCCAGTCCATGTCCGGAATCACAGCCAGGCAAGGGGCTGGCGCTCACCATCCCGTCTTCCTCAGGACACCGGTGTGCGACGATACCAACGGAATGCTGCTCGCCGTGGCGGCTCTGATGGCCATTTACCACCGGGACCGTACGGGCCAAGGGCAAAAAGTCGACTTGAGCCTTCTTAATACCGGCGCATTCGCCAACTCCGGGCACTTCATGCGGTATTCAGGCAGCCCCGGGCGTCCCTTGGCCGACGAAGGACTGCTTGGCATGAGCGCCGTCAAACGTATCTATCCCACCGCCGAGGGCTGGATTTTGCTCGCATGTCACCAACCCGAAGAATGGGACCGGCTCAAGAAGTGCTTGGGCTGGTTGGGTGACCAATACCAATTTGACGAAGCAAATGCCATGCACCCGTGGGACGACGAACTTTGCCTCGAATTGGCCCAAGAGTTTAGTCAGCGCCCGGCGGTGGAATGGGAGGAAATGCTGATCCCTGCGGGGGTGCCCTGCGTAAAGGTTGCGGAAAGCAATCTAGAAGGGTTCTACGATAACCCTCAAGCCCAGGAAATGAACATGGTCGACTATCAAGATCACCCGGAGTACAGCAATTTGCGCCAAGTGGGTGTGCAAGTCACCTTCTCTCTGACTGGGTCGGCGGTTAAACCAGCCGCACCGTTGATCGGACAGCATAACCTCGAAATCCTGACGGAGTTGGGGTTTAGCCAACAGGAAATCTCCAATATGCAAGCCGCTGGTTGTATTTCTGCTGGCCCGTCAATTCAGGCATGAAACCCACGGCTCTTGGCATGAATCACGCGACGAAACTCAGACTGTCGGCCCGCGCCCGGGGCGGAGCGGCGTTGTAGCTCATGCTGGACAGTACCGACGATCTGGCGGTTTTGGCGTTGGCCGTGGTGATTGACTTGGCCCTGGGAGAGGCGCCAGCCAGGTTTCATCCGACGGTTTGGATGGGCCGCAGTGTGGATTTTGCCCAGAAACTAGCGCCCAGAACGGGCCCGGGCGCATTGATGGCCGGGCTAGCCATAGCCATTGTGCTCCCGGCTTTCTGGGCGGCCGGTGCTTTTTTCGCCGCAAAGCTGCTTCATGACGCGCACCAAGTGGCCTATATCATCGTCGGGGCAATACTCCTCAAATCCACCTTCGCACTCAAAATGCTCCACGAAGCAGCGGCGGAAGTGCGCCAACCTTTGGCCGACGGCGATGTCGAGCAGGCCAGGTTGGGTTTGCGCTCACTGGTGAGCCGGGACCCTTCCGCGCTAACTCCGGAGCAGACGGCGGCGGCAACGGTCGAGTCGGTCTCGGAAAACATCGCCGACAGCATTGGCGGACCCTGGCTATTCTTCGCCCTCTTCGGCCTGCCTGGCGCATTTGCCTACCGGGCCATCAATACGCTGGATAGCATGATTGGGTATCATGGGGAGTACGAACTATTGGGCAAGGCATCGGCCCGGTTGGATGACTTGATCAACCTGGTTCCGGCGCGGATGTCCGGGCTGTATCTGGTGCTGGCCAGCGCTTTATTGCCCGGCCAACGGGTCGCAGGTGCCTGGCGCATAATGTGGCGGCACCACAACCGCACCGAAAGCCCAAACGCCGGGTGGACCATGAGCGGTATGGCGGGGGCTTTGGGGGTGGAACTGGAGAAGGTGGGACATTATCGTCTGGGTGAAAATACCCGTCCCGTGGCAGTCGAGGATATTACCCAGGCCATAAGGTCGATGTACGTGGTAGCGGTATTTGCCTTGGCAACCGCCTTGGCTCTGGTCTATGGTAGAAGCCTACTATTTTGACCACAACGTCTTTTCGACTGTCCGAGGAGCCTGCCCGACCAATCAGGGTTTCCCAACAATCAGTCGGCGGACAAGGTTATGAGAATCCAACAATGAAATTCCAACATGGATAACGCCGGAAATTCTTCGCCTGTTCGCCCAACCCACGGTGGAGCGAAACCCGCCGAGCTACGAGCATTGGGCTTAAAGCCTGAGGATGTACTGGATTTCAGCGCCAGTGTCAGCCCCATCGGGGCTCCGATAGGTGTGTGGGAGGCGCTAAATCGGGTCAATCTCGCAGCCTATCCAGACCCCCAATGTTTGTTGCTTCGAGAAGCTCTATCCGGACATCTATCCGGCAATCAATCCGATATTGTTGAAACCGGACATATTCCGCCCAGCCGTATCCTGGTTGGTAACGGTTCCACCGAGATAATCCACCTTTTGGCTAGGGCCTACCTTTCGCCTTCCCGACCCGAGATCGCCAACACTGCTCTCATCTTGACCCCGACTTACGGTGAGTACGCGGGTGCTTGTGGACTTATGGGGGCCTCTATCAAGTGCTTGAACGGCCTTGATCAGCCCGACTTCAAGTGGGACCTGAAACTTGCTGCCAAGAGAATATCTCAAGAGAAGCCGAGTCTGATATTTCTTTGTAACCCCAACAACCCCACCGGCGTTTTCCTGGGACAACAAGAAGTCTCAGCCTTGGCTCAGGCTGTTGGGGAGGCTGGAGGTCTGTTGGTGGTGGATGAAGCCTATTTGTCCTTCGTCGACGAACCCTGGGATTCATTGCCACTTACAGACCGTGAACCAGTGATTCTGGTTCGCTCCATGACCAAAGACTACGGCCTAACGGCCCTGCGCCTCGGCTACTCCGTGGCCTCGGAAGAAGTGACCACGAAGCTGGCGGCGCTACAGCCCGACTGGAGCGTCAATGGCTTTTCCCAAGCCGCCGGATTGGCCGCTTTGGCCGACACCGGTTACCTGGAACGGGCCCGCTGGGCTGTGAGTGAAGCAAAGGAGTTCCTGGCTACAAAGTTGACCGCGCTGGGATTCCATGTGCCGCCCGCTTCCGCCAATTTCCTGCTGGTTAAGGTGGGAGATGCCGCATCTTGGCGGGACAAGCTCCTGGGCCAAGGCTTGGTGGTGCGAGACTGTACTTCCTTCGGCTTGCCTGAATACCTCCGGCTGGGAATCCGCTCATTGCCCGATTGCCAGAGGTTGGTAGAGGTGATGACCCGGATAGCCCAATAAATCTAGAGTTAAATCAATAATGTTTCAAGCTGGCTGGCGGGCTTCCAGCGGCCGATAGGGGAGGCATCTCCGCTTGCTGTTTCACCCCATCCTAGTTAGAATGGATTCCATCCAATGCCTAAGGAGTCGCCATGGCTACGGTTGACAAGACGACCATCGGGAACCGCTTAGCGGAGACCTTTGGACTCCCCAAAGACACCACTGCCGCCAAAGTTATACCCTACATGACTGAGTACGTTCAAGAGTTTATTAACAACGCTCCCTTCGCGGTTATGGCCACCAGCGACGCCCAAGGCCAGGCCGATGCGTCACCCAAAGGCGGAAAACCCGGCTTTGTTCGGGTGATTGACGATCGTCACTTGCTTTTCCCGGATGTGGCGGGTAACAAGCTTTTCCAGTCTTATCAGAATGTTGAAGACAACCCCAGTATAGGCCTCTTGTTCATGATTCCCGGTGTGAACGACACTGTGCGAGTCAACGGGAACGTAACTATTGTCGATAAAGATGAATTGGACCGCCGCAACATTGAGCTGTCCCTCTACGAATATGACGACAATTCCAAGCACATTCAAGGGATGCTCATCGAGGTTGTGGAATCTTACCCTCATTGCCCCAGAGCTTTCAAGTTTTCCAACATTTGGGATGCGGAAGAAATAAAGGCCAATCAGGCAAATCGACCGATTCGTGAGCGGGGCTAAGACCCTTCGAGCAAGAAAAAGGGAGCGGCTCTGGAAGAGCTACCGGACCGGGAGCTAACGACTTCCAATAGAGTCCACCCGCTGCTACGGCCCATCGGCGCGGTAAGGCAACTGGCAGGAGGTGCCCGCTGGGCTGCGGCATTTTTGGAGCAGAATGCCCACCGGGGCTCGCTGTAAGCAGTGCTACGTTCCGTTCTTGGGTCCTCTGTGCTTGCCTTTTCGCCTCATTCAGTTAAGACCCTCTCGTAAGAATCCGAATCTGTGCACCGTTTGATACGAGTTTGCGCCCCCGGGAGGGGTGATAGCCCAGATTTCGGTGATGTTTGTCGATGTGCGCGGCTTCACCGCCCTGTCCGAGAAATTCCAGCCAACCACCGTGGTAGCCAGGCTGAACCGATTTTACGCCGTGGCCGCTCGGTCGGCGTTTGCCCTGGATGGCACATTGGATAAAATGGTGGGAGACGAAGTGATGGCTTTTTTCGGAGCCCCATTTCGTCCGGAAGATCACGCCGCCCGAGCGGTCCAAGCGGCGCTGGAAATCGTCTCCCGGACCCAGTCTCCTGCAGATGGTGGTGAGGGACTGCCCGTGGGTGGTGGCGTAGCTACCGGTGAGGTGTTCATGGGAAACGTGGGTGAAGGGGAGTTCCGCGACTTCACTGTGATCGGCGACACGGTTAACACCGCCGCCAGGCTACAAGCGTTGGCGGGTCCAGGTGAAGTGTTGGTTACCGACGATACCTACCATGCCGTGTCCGCCAAATTCAGCTCAAATGAAGAACGGACACTGGAACTGAAAGGAAAAGAAGCACCCTTGATCGCCCACGTGTTAAGAACCGAAGCCCAGCAAGCCAAAACGGGTCGCGCCGGGGGCACTTCCTAACACAACTAAGAGCAACCGCTTCTACAAAAAAGAAACCTAAAAGCCCCCCTTTCGTAAAGGGGGGTTGGGTGGATTTCCCTGTCCCAAAACCCGTCTAATCCTGGAAGTTACCTGGCGAAACATTGAGGTGAACTAGCTGATGACAAAAATATCCTTTGAAAAGATGACCCTCTCCAACGGGCTGGACGTGATATTGCACCAAGACCACACCATACCGGTGGCGGCGGTCAACGTCTGGTACCACGTCGGCTCCAAGGATGAGGAAATGGGCCGCACCGGTTTTGCCCACCTCTTCGAGCATGTAATGTTCGAAGGCTCCGAAAATCACAACAGCAGTTTCTTTGAACCCCTACAGAAGGCGGGCGCCAATCTTAACGGCTCCACCACTCCGGACCGGACCAACTACTGGGAGGATGTCCCTTCAAACTATCTGGAGCTTGCGTTGTGGCTGGAAGCGGATAGGATGGGATATTTGTTGGGTGCGTTAGACCAGCAGCGCTTTGACGTTCAACGCGACGTGGTGAAAAATGAGAGGCGTCAGTCCTACGAAAATCGTCCCTACGGCATGGCCCAATGGCATATCCACGAAGCCCTGTACCCGCTGCCTCACCCTTACCATTGGATGACCATCGGCTCTCAGGAAGACTTGGACGCAGCCAGCTTGGACGATATCAAGGACTTTTTCCGTCGCTACTATGCGCCGTCCAATGCCAGTCTGGCCATCGCTGGGGACTTTCAGCGTGACCAAGCCGTCGAGTTGGTTAACCGCTACTTCGGTGATCTGCCTCCAGGCCCGGCATTGACCCGCAAAGGCAGGCTAGATTCCCCCTTGGCTGGCCGAGTGGAACTGGAAATTCGGGACAGAGTGTCATTGCCGCGGGTCTATGTTTCCTGGCCCACACCTCCCGATTTTAGCCAAGATGACGCTCCGTTAGAATTGTTGCAGGCCGTGCTGTCGGACGGGATTAGTTCCCGTTTGCACCGGAGCCTAGTCTACGAACAGCAGGTAGCTCAAAGTGCGTCGATCATGTATCACCCTGGGGAATCAGCTGGCCAATTCACCGCCCAAGTAACCGCTGCGCCGGGTCATACGCTGGAGGAGGCGGAGGCCGCACTTGATTCCGAGATCGAACGCTTGAGGGTTGAACCGCCGACCGAGGAAGAAATTGCCAGAGTGAAGAACCGGTTGGAAGCTAGCCACTACCGCCAGTTAGCCAGGGTCGGTGGATTCGGCGGTCGGGCCGATCATCTGAATCACTTTAACGTATTTGCCAACGATCCTGACTTAATCAATACCAGCCTCGATCGGTACATGGCGGTACAGGGGGAAGACATTCTCCGGGTTAGCGAGGCGACGTTGGACCACCGGCAGGTCCGCCTAAAAGTTCTGCCAGAGCAGAGTTTACAACAATCTTCGACGGTGGCTCTGGATCGCACTCTGATACCCCAACCCGGAAGTGAGCCGTCGTTCACGCCACCGATTCCCCGGCGCCAGCGTTTGGACAACGGTCTGGAAATTGCGGTGGTCGAGCAGCCGGGTATGCCCTTGGTGGCTTTCGGCTTGATGCTGGACGGTGGCGCTATGGCCGATCCCCAGGACTTGCCGGGGCTGGCCAGCTTTACCTCTCAAATGCTTGCCGAAGGCACAACCAGCCGCTCCAGCCTGGAGTTAGCCGCGGATTTTGAGTTTATAGGCTCCAGGCTATCCACGGACGCACGCCGGGAATTCACCTTGCTTGCAACCGAGACATTATCCAAGCACTGGCCGACGGCTCTGGGAATCATGGCCGAAATGCTACAACACCCCACATTCCCTGATCATGAACTGGAGCGGGTGCGCCGGGAATTGCTGACCGACATGAAGCGGGGTAAGGACGATCCCACTTTTGTTGCCGAAATAATCACACCCGGTTTAGTCTTCAGTAAAGATTCGGGCTACGGCCACCCAATCCACGGGACAGAGTCGGCGATTGCGTCTCTCACCAGAGACGATGTGGTCCGGCAATTCAATGAAGCTTATGGTCCGGAAGGGTCTACCCTGTTGGTTGCTGGCGACGTGACCTTGGAAGAAGTGGTCAGGCAAGCCCAAGAAGCCTTGGGTGGCTGGACTGCCGATGCAGCGGTTAGGCCGAGCGCTAATGGTAAAGGGAGCGTTGTTCAGGCTTCAAGCGGTGCTCAGGATTCAGTGAAGGCCGAAAAAGCGACGACGATTTTCTTGGTGGATAAACCGGGCGCTGCCCAGTCCGTGATTCGCGCTCTCCAAACAACTATACCCAGACACCACCCCGATTATTTTGGCCTGTTGCTGCTGAACTACTCTTTCGGCGGCCAATTCTCGGCCCGGCTGAACCAAAACCTACGGCAGGACAAGGGATACAGCTACGGGTACAATTCCGGCATCCAATGGCAGCAAGGCACATCGCTGTTGTCGGCTGGCGGCAGTGTCCAAACCGCCGTTACCAAGGAGTCGGTGGTGGAGACCTTGCGAGAGTTCAACGACGTTCATTCCACGCGACCCATCACCGAAGAGGAGTTGGAAACGGCTAAAGCGGGCATTCTCCAGAGCTACCCCGCCAGTTTCGAGAGACCAAGTCAGGTGATCAACCAATTGCTGCAACTGACCCTGTTCGATTTACCTGACGAGTATTTCCAGTCCGTGCGTCCCAATATAGAAGCGGTCTCTCTGGGAGACGTCCACCGCATCGGAAGAGACTTAGTCGAGCCCGATGGGCTTTCCATACTGGTTGTAGGGGACCGGGAAGTTATCGAGCCGGGATTGCGGGAACTGGAGTTACCCGTAGTGTTGTTGACCGACGACGGCGCAGAAGTTGTCTAAGGAATTTAGCTCAAGAACTCCTAAACGATAATCATCCATCTTCAATAAAATACGGTTCTTCAACAAGATATGGAAGGGTGGACGCAGTGCCAGATCCGGATGTGATCACCCCGTAAGGAGCGCAGAATAGTTCGCGGTGAGCCCTTCGGCACGGCTCAAGATGGGCCTGTCGAATCATCCTTTCGCGAGATGACCCTTCGACTGGCTCAGGGCGACCGGTGCGCTTGGAGATAGCCGGCCACGTCGTTTTTCTTGTTTAACTGCGACAAAACGTTTATGCCTAACGCCGAGGCCGTTCTCCTAACTCCAATGTGACTAATTCGTTACCTTCGTCGCGGAATATTTCGATATCAATATCCTGGCCGGCGCGGAATTCCTGCTTGAGCAGCCGGGTCAGGTCGGAAACTGTGGCTAGCTTGTGACCGTCGGCGGAGACAATAATGTCTCCCGGTCGGATACCCGCTTGGTCAGCGGGGCCGTCGACGATGGTGTCCTGAATCACCACTCCTTCCCTGATGGGCAACCCCACCTCGGCGGCAAGCTCGGGGATTAAATCGGCCAGGAATACCCCCATCCAAGCCCACCGGACGTAACCAAGCTCGACCAATTGTTGAGCCACCTGTGAGGCTGTGTCCACGCCAATGGCGAACCCAATTCCTTGAACAGCGCTGCCGGAGGCTGACAAGCGTTGCACTGCGGTATTGATTCCCACAAGCGAGCCCCGAAGGTCGATCAACGGACCTCCACTGTTTCCGGGGTTGATTACCGTGTCGGTCTGAATAAGGTCGTACAGGGTCACTCCGGGCGTTGATTCAATGGACCGGCCCAACGCCGATACTACTCCCACCGTCACTGTGGGACCGCCGGGCAGCGCTAGTGCGTTGCCAATGGCGATAACCCAGTCGCCAACCCGCAGGACCCGATCCTCTGTCTCGTCCAGGCGCAGCGCCATATAACCCTCACCGGAGATACGTAGCACCGCCAGATCGGAAAGAATATCGGCGCCAATCACTTCTGCTTGAAACTGGCGACCATCGTCGAGAGTTACGGTAATTTCGTTCGAACCGGAGATGACATGGTTGTTGGTGAGCACCAAGCCTTGGGAATCGAAAATCACGCCCGTACCGCTGCCGAACCTTGATGATGGGCCGAAGAAATTCCGGGTGACTATTTCGGCAACGATAGAAACAACCGCAGGGCGCGCCTTTTCCACGGTGTCCGCAATGTTGGGGGGTTGCAGCGTAACTAGCGGCGTGGGCGGCATCGGACTTTGGGTGGGAGCCAGCGTCGCAGACGGCGTACTTGTAGGTTGAGGCGTTGCGGTCGGTGCCATAGAAGGAGACGGTCGGGTGGGTGACGGGGTTGGTTCGACCGAGGCAGGGCGTTGGGTAGGCGGCGCGGTAGTTGTGGGCTCAGCCGTTGGCGGCGGGGTCGGCGTCGGCGTAACCGCAACGGTCGGAACCTCTGCCGGAGCTACAGTGGCAGTGGGTTCGGTCCCATTACAAGCGAAAAGGGCCAGAGAAATAATAGCCACTCCAGCCAGCAAGCGAATCTTCCCCACCTTACACGGTTTCCAGCCGAAACCCTCCTTCCAGTCCAGCAACCTCATAGTCTTAGAATAGCCTCACGTTGGGCGCGGAAGAGGGGCTCTACGCCTAATGCTGCCAAGGAGAGCACTTGGTCCACACTCTGCCTAGGGAATGGTTCGGCTTCGGAAGCTCCTTGTAGTTCTACTACCTCGCCCCGGTCAGTCATTACCACGTTAAAATCCGCTTGGGCTTGAAAATCTTCTTGATAGCACAAATCCAGCAGACAGCCATCGCCAATGATGCCCACGCTAACGGCTGCCACAGCGCTCCGCAACGGCAGGCGAGACAGCACCCGCTGATTTACCAGCATGTTCAAGGCCTGGTACAGGGCCACGTAGGCCCCGGTAATAGATGCTGTTCGGGTCCCTCCGTCAGCTTCCAGAACGTCACAATCAATCTGGACGGTGCGCTCTCCCAAAGAATCCAAATCGGTCACCGCTCGCAGCGCCCGACCGATGAGCCGTTGAATCTCTTGGGAACGCCCGCTGGGCCGACCGGAATCTCGGTCCCGGGAATTGCGGGTGCTGGTGGACCGGGGCAGCATGTCGTACTCGGCGGTTACCCACCCCTTGCCTTGACCCCGCATAAACTGAGGCACCCGTTCCTCGAGGGACGCTGCGCAGAGCACCTTGGTGGCCCCCATTTCAATCAAAGCCGACCCTTCGGCGAATTTCTGGTAACCGGGTGTAATAATAGTAGACCTGGTCTCGTCCCATTTTCGCCCGTCGACTCTTTGCAAAACCTTCTCTTCTCCCGTTTTATTGATTGCCCGCCAAAACTCCGCATTACCAAGGGACTTTGCAAAAACGAGCAAAAGTCTTGATAAATCCGACCCCTATTATGATAGCTGACTCGCGCCCAGTATACATGACCTGAGAGGGGATCCAAGGACAAGCCTACCCGGCGCATTTCCCTTCACCTGGCCGCTATGACCCAAAGGGAGCGACCGTCGCTTATGAACTCTACGGTTCCGTCTTGGTCCGTACGGAAAATGGCATTTGCACCGACGGCCTCCGCCAGCCTATCCAGAATTTCCGGTCTTGGGTGGCCGAACCGGTTGGTTGCGCCCACCGGTATCACCGCAACCGAAGGATCCCCCCCGCCAAAAATCGAGGGGTGGTCGATGTAAGACTGCCGTGATGGGCCACCTTCAAAACGGCACTGTTTATTTTTGGAGAGCTGCGTAATAGCCTGTTTTCGGCCTCTGATTCAATGTCCGATGCCAGCAAAAAACTCACGTCGTCGTATACCAGCCTGAGTACCACTGCATGGTTGTTCCGACTTCCTAGATTGGCTTGGGCCGACGGATTAAATACCTGCAAGCTAACCCCGGACTCAAGTAAAACCTGCTGCCCGGCCTCTGCTGGAATTTCCATTGGATCCTCCCGGTCAAGCATGCTACGCCACTGAGGGTACATGGCGCTTTGGATACTCTGGGGGTTTTCTGGGCTAAATAACACCGAAGCCACGTCATAGCGGTCCAGCACCTCAAGCAGTCCCCGGCTATGGTCCGAGTCCAAGTGTGTGAGTACCACCATGTCCAGGCTGCGGTCTCCCTTAGGCAGGTGCCTTGCCAGTGCGGAAGTAGCGCTTTCAGCACCAGGGCCGCCGTCCACCAGAATTTGCTTACCCTCAGGCGTGACGATCAAGACGCTGTCGCCTTGGCCCACATCGAAGAAATACACGTGCAGTTTCCCATCGACCCCCGCGAAAATGCGCGTCCAGATAAATACAGCGACTACGACGAAGGCAATAGCAACGGAAAAGTTGGGCAGAGCTGTACTGCTAACTCCAGACCGACCGGCTCCGGGTTCCGTTGGTTGTTTTAACAGCGTGCCCGCAAGTGAACCTTGGGGTAACCGGTAGGCAAAGCCCGTTCTTAGAAGAAGCAAGGCTCCAATGATCAAAAACCAGGCCCATACAAGCCAGCTGCCTATCCACCCGCCGGAAACCGCCAAGGCGGGGAAACGGGATACCAGTTCCAACAAATAAGATAATGGCAGCCAGGTGATCCAACCGAATATCTGGGCAATGGCCGGGTGGAACAACCCGCCCAAAGATGTGGCCAGGGTCCCCAGCAGTATGAAAGGCAAAGCGGGCAACGCCAAGGCCGTGGCTAAGATACCTAAGATTGGAATGCGATCGAAATTGAAACCCACCAATGGCCAAGTCGCCATAGTCGCGCCCAAAGAAACTATAAATGACGCTGCTGTCCATCTCAGGATAAAGCCCAACCAATGGCTTCCCTGGAACGGTTTGGCTGCGGTCCAGCCTGCGATGGCTGCGCCTACCCTTTCCTGCAAGCGTAGGACCATCGCAATGCCCGCCATGGCGCCGAAGCTCAATTGGAAGGAGATTTGTTGCAGCACTTGAGGGCTGTGGGCCGTCATTGCGGCAGCGCTCAAGGCTAATGCGGGAAGGATTCCCCGAGGTCGACCAAGAACTACAGCGACCAAAAACACTGTGCCCATGATAGCGGCCCGGATTGCCGATGGAGGGGCTCCGCTTATTAGCACGTAGAACCAGATTAAAGCAAAAGGAAATATTAAATAGGCGTTCCAGCGCTTGCCCAAGATACCGGCCCCCAAGGTCAAAGCAATTAACATTACTGAGCCGACGTGCAGGCCCGATATGGCTAACAGGTGCGACGTGCCGGTGGAACGGAACTCTTCTACAAGATCGGACGGCAACCGGCCCCGCTTACCTAAGAACAGAGCTTGAGCAATTGCGGATTGCGGGTCCGGAAGAGCGTCTACCAGGTTCTCAGACATACGTCCCCGCAGATCAAACACTCGGCCACGCCAGCCTCCTGCTTTCTCGGCGCTCGGTGCGGTTAGCACAGCGTTTCGAGAGTAAATTACGCCTGAAATCCCTTGGTTGGCCAAATACGCCGGGTAATCGAATTCGGCCAAGGCGCGAGGGGTGCTCGCCAAGCCTTCAATCAAGAGGTGATCGCCGTAGCGGAAATAAGGTGGCTCCCGCCTCAAAGCCTGCGTAGGGGATGGCTGCGCATAAACCAGTAGCTTGGATGAGAAGGGCTGATCGCCGACACCTAGATCGATGACCTCTGATTCGATAACCAGTTTGATGAATTGCCCGGTGGCTTCAGGGTCATTTACGACGGTTCCACGAACAGTCACTGTTTGGTTGTCCGGGGTTGCCAGGGACGGCGCCGGGCTATCGTTGAATTCGGCTCTTACAATAGCTACAAGAACGACGACAGCCAGCACCACAGGCCAAAGCGGCCAGCGGTGAATGCGGCTAAAAATACCTGCGCTAAGCGCCGCCAATAGCAGGAGGCTTAGCGGTAGCAAAGCAGGGTCCAACCGGAGAGCGACGAAAGCCCCGGCCAACCAAGCTGCTGCAAAAAGTCCCAGCTTCATCTACCCCTCCGGCTCCGGGTTGCCGCCTAGAGCCTCTGTCGTGACATTATTGAAGCGACCTTCGAGGGCTCGGCCCATCTTCTGGCGTGTTCAGAGGCTATCGACTCTCTGCGGCGGCTTTAACGTTGATGTTGCATGAAAGGTTGTTAACCTTAGTTTCAGGCTGTTGCCAATTCCCGTATCGCCTCATAGGTGGCTGGGCCGATGCCGGAGACGTTGGTTATTTCCTCCACAGAATGGAACCCGCCGTTTTTCTCCCGGTAGCTGACGACGGCGGCGGCCCGGACTTGGCCGATATTGGGCAGCGTTTCCAAAAGCTCAACGCTTGCTGTGTTGAGGTCTATCAGACCATCACAAATCCCCAACGCAACCGTACCCGTTGTTTGATTGTCTTGGAAGCCAGTGGTGGCATCGGCTGAGGGCAACGACTCACCCAACCGGGGAATGTGGTAATGACCTTCATCCTGGACTCGCAAAGCCAAATTCACGGATTCCTTTTGAGCGTCGATAGTGGCGCCACCGGCGGCGGTAATGGCATCGGAGACACGGTCTCCCGGTGGCAGCGCATATACCCCGGGATTAACCACCGCTCCGGTTACATACACTTTCATCTCTTGGGGAAGGGCGGTGGCGGCCCGGTTGCTTGCGTTTAGAGAGTTGGGAGTCGGCGTGCTGGTTGACAGCAGCACCTGGATGGGAGCGTTGTCGTCACTGCGCAAGAAAAGGACCACCGCTCCCAAAATAAGGGAGGCGACCACTGCCCCGGTAATTCCCGCAGCCAGGGTCCGAATGTTCAATAATGAAGAATCGCCACGGTCGGCGACCCCGGATTTTCTTCCTCCATCGGGGAGGTCAATACCGTTCGGGGTTGGGCCCCTATCCCTTTGCTCATCATTGGCCATGGTGCATTCTCGGGCTAAAACCGCGTTGATATCGTGCCTTGTGTCCCAAGGGCAGTCCGATTATAATTTAGCCCAGTTTCTAGCGGAAGAGGTTATATCGTGGCAAATTCCCATAATTCTTCAAGCCCCCAAAACGAGTTACAAGCCTTCTTCAAAGGAAAGGTAGTTCCCATCAGTGAAGCCAAAGTGAGCGTGATGACCCACGCTTTGCATTACGGCACAGGAGTATTCGAGGGCATCAGGGGCAACTGGAACGATGAAAAGGGAACGGTATTTATCTTTCGGTTGCGCGAGCATTACGACCGGCTAATCAGAGGGTGCCGGATGCTCATGCTCGACATTCCATACACCGCAGAGCAGTTGTGCGACATCACGGTGGATTTGGTTGAACGGAACGAACACAGAGAAGATATTTACATTCGACCGTTGGCTTACAAGAGCGCCGAAAAGGTGGCTAACCTGAAGCTTCAGGACTTGGAAAGCGACTTTACCCTAATTACGGTTCCCTTTGGAAATTACCTGGGGTCCGATGTCCTACGCTGCTGCACATCTTCTTGGCGGCGCACCGACGACACTATGATCCCTACCCGCATCAAGAGCAGCGGGAATTACGTAAACAGCATATTGGCCAAGACTGAAGCTACCTTGGCCGGGTTCGACGAAGCGATTCTTCTGAACCATCTTGGACAGGCATGCGAGGGTTCGGGAGAAAATCTTTTCGTCGTATCAGGGGGCAAACTGGTGACACCCCGCCTGGAGGATAGCTCTTTGCCGGGCATCACCAGGGAGACCATCCTACATATTGCGCAGAGCGAGTTGGGGATGGAAATTGAGGAAAGGGGCATCGACCGCAGCGAACTCTACCTATGTGAAGAAATTTTCCTCACCGGCACAGCAGCGCACCTGACACCGGTGGTGCAGTTAGATAGCAGGCCGATTGCGGACGGCAATCCCGGACCCGTTGCGATGCAATTGCAGAAGATGTACTTCGATATCGTATTCGGCAGAAACCCCAAGTTCCTTCATTGGTGCACTGCCGCGGTTCCGCGGTTGGTGACCGCCTAGACGAAATAATGGGTCCCGGCTAGGTAATCTAACCGCCACACTGGGGGCAGTTAGCGTCAACCTTGAGCCCGCCAAGACTTGAGAATTCCTTGCAGGAGAAATTCCTCCGTGTCTTTGGACGGCCTTACTTGGTTCAGCCTCTTTCTTACCTCCTATTTAATTGGGGGTATTCCAACTGCTTATCTGGTCACCCGCCTGCTGCTGGGCCAGGACATCCGAAACTTGGGTGACCGCAATGCTGGCGCTGCCAACGTTTTCCGAAATGTGAGCCCAAAAGCCGGGCTTGTGGTCGGTTTTGTCGACGTCCTGAAAGGCGCTGTTGCGGTGCTTTTGGTAGGCAGCCTGACCGATTCTACCGCCTTGGAGTTTATGGCCGGTATTGCCGTTTTGGCGGGTCATAATTGGCCCATTCACCTTAGGTTTCGGGGAGGCCGGGGTGCTGCCACGGCAATTGGGGTGTTACTGCCTACAGTGCCGGCGATCGCCATACCAGTGGGTGCGGTTACTCTAATAGTCTTGCGTGTTACCAAGAAAGCAACGGTTTCCCTAGCGGTTTTCCTGATTGCCGTCCCGGTGCTTGCTTGGCTCGCTGGTTTCTCGTACACAGTTGTTTCCTATGCGGTGGCAGTGCCAGTGCTTGTGGGTATTACCCACTACCTTAGCATTCGAGACCACGGGCACCACGGCGCCCTCGAATCAGAACAGGCCGACGAACGAGCGCTGCGCCAAGGTTAACGGCGGTTGAGAGTCGGGATTTCCCCCGAGAATTCCCGACGCAACGGATTTGACCCGCCGATGTTGGAGACCCGGATCAAAGTAGATTCCGTTTGACCATGCGTCCGTGTTGCCTTTTGCGCGCAAAAATCTGACGAACATCCAGGGTTAGCTATCCCCTTGACCGGCTCATTTATTCTCGACTATTACCTCTTAGTTTTCTTTGCTTCCGTTGGTGTGTTCCAGGTCATTGGTGCGCTTCATGGCTTTCGGGGCATGATGTTTTTCAACCACCGGTCCGCCTCAATTCTACTGGGGTTGGCGTTGCTGGCTGGCGCATTTACCTGGTTTTTCCTGTCAACTCCCCGTAACGTTTCCGACAGTGCCTTGGGGCTTAACGGCAACGAGCAGTTTGCATATTTCTTTGCTGGTTTCGGCACCGGATTGGCCTTTACGTTGGTCGTGGCCTCGCTGCGCCAATGGAAGTTTGGGGCCGAACGCTCGACTTTGGCTACCGGATTGGACGCCCTGAGGGAAAGCAACTATTTTTGGGCTATTTACCGCTTGGCGCGCCGTTTCGGCGGTCCTTCAGCTCGGGATTAACCTGCTCATTGCGATGGAATTGGCCATTAGCTGCGGCCGGGATTGGAGTGCCTTGGATTGGATGCGTTCCTACAACTAGATGCCGATATAGTCACTTGGCTCAATCAAGGGATAGGGCGAGTTTATCTGTTGGACCGAATAACCTATCTGGTGGTTAGCGATTACTTCGTCCCGCTAATGATGTGCTTCTGGGGGCTGGGGGTTTGGTTCCACGGCGAAAACTTGGCGGAGAGGATCAATAATCAAAAAGCCGTGTTGGCTGCCGCAATTTCTCTGGGATTCGCCAACCTGGCTGTATTGCTCACAAACCAGGCGGTTTTCCGGGAGAGGCCGATTACCCAATACGACTTGGTCAACCTGCTATATGCTCCCACGGATTCTTCTTTTCCTGCGAATCCGGCTACCGTGGCTTTCGCCTTTGCCACGGCGATTTGGTGGCGAAACCGCCGGGCCTCGGTGGTCCCATTCCTGCTTGCGGCCCTCTGGAGTGTCACTCGAGTTTACAATGGCTTGTTCTTTCCCAGTGACGTTATCGTGGGAGCGCTCATTGGCATAACCGTCGCTTGCATATTCACTTGGGGCTTGCGGATGATAGAGCCTATTCCCACCAGGGTTATCAGAGGAGCGCGGCTGCTCCACCTGGCGTGATGCCTGGAACTACCGTGTATCCGACCGGTTGTGACCATTTATTAACGGCTGGGAGCATATCAACAAGTTGCTTGCCTTGGGCCGTAAACATTTTGGGAGAACCCCTTCGGCTGCGAATCAGTCCAATGTTCCGGCCCAGCCCGCCGGTCATTGGTTGGAAGAGCCGTTTCCCTGCCCGTTGGAAACCAGCAACAAGTCGCCTTGCCGGGTAAGCGTATTATCGGTCACCATTTGGCTTATTAGGGGTTCAACCGTGCTGCGTATTTCGTTGTTGACCCTGCCGAAACCCAGCAGCTTCACCGCAGCGCCGGTAATGTCTTGGAAGGCTATGCCGTAAGACGCAGCTACAACCCGGCGCACTGCCATACACAACTCTTCAGGGCTGACGAGATCGATTTTCCGCGAGGACGCCGGCAACTCGCTCCGGTCCCGGAGAGTGGGTTCGGCCATGGTGGACCGCCACAGAAATTCCCCCTTACGCACGATATTGCCAGACCCCACGCCATTTTCTATGGCCCGGTCAATGGCTTGCTGATATCGACGCACCCGGCGAATTCCGGCTGCGTCGGCGATACGGCGGGCCACCTCGGTCTCGTGTACCGGGCTTTCTTCGTCCACAACCTGCACCACCCACAAAGCCAATGTCGGGTCAGCTTCTATCGGGAAGGTGGTGTCCGCGATTGTGGCCTTCGGGGTCGCCAGCCGGTACTTGGCGATAGCGTCGCCATCCGGTACGGCGGCGACGCTATCGCGCTGGATGGGCGAAGAATCAAGGGCGCCGACCTGTTCGGTTGCCTTGCGGTCTTTGGAAGACTCTATGGCCGTAGCGGCCCTCTGGAGCTCTCTGTCTGGATTATTAAACCAGTCAGTGCTCCAAATGTGGTGCATTTGCCAACCAAGGCCGTCCAAAACCTGCTCCCTCAAGCGGTCCCGGTCCCTTGATGACCTGGAATTGTGGTAGGTTTCCCCGTCCGTTTCTATGCCCATCAAGTAGCGGCCGGGTTGGACCGGGTCTACGATTGCCAGGTCTACCCAATGCCCGTCCGCGCCGACTTGCTGGCGGAGTTCGTAGCCCGACGCGGTCAGCGAGTGGGCTACAGCTCGTTCCAAAGAAGAGCCTGCTTCGGCGGTATGATCCGTAGTTTTTTCCGCATCTCCTGTTGCGGCATAAGCCAAGAAAGCCTTCAGTGCCGTGAGACCCGGAGAAGACGTGCGGCTAACGTCTATGTCCTCAGAGGATAGATTAGTGAATACCTCACAACGGCGGCGCGCCCTAGTAATCAACACGTTCAAGCGGCGCTCGCCGCCATCCCAATTCAATGGTCCGAAATTCATGGCCACGTTGCCGTCACCATCCCTGCCATATCCAATACTGATAAAAATTACGTCTCGCTCGTCACCTTGCACCGTCTCCAGGTTTTTGACGAAAAACGGTTCATCGGGGTGGGCGGCGAAAAAGCTTTCTTTGGAAGGGTCTCCTCTCCGGAACTTCTCCACAGCCTCTTGGATTGCTCGCATTTGGGCCACGCTGAATGCGGCGACCCCCAAGGTTAGATAAGGGAATTTTGAAGCGTGTTCCATGACGGCGGCGGCCACTGCCTCGGCCTCCAGCAGGTTTGTCCGGGTCGCTCCCCTATCGTAGACGGTGTCCGGCAGCAAGTTGCACTTGAGTCCTCCTTCCCTCCGCTCGGCATCGGGACTAGGGAAAACCACCAAGCTATTATTGTAAAATTCCCGGTTGGAAACGGTTATCAGCGACTCGTGGCGGCTGCGGTAATGCCAGCGCAACACCCGGTCCGGAGCATTCTGGGCGGCGAATAATC
The DNA here is from genome assembly GCA_002817055.1 of SAR202 cluster bacterium Io17-Chloro-G7. The sequence continues at coordinate 24,413 of MUCU01000070.1, forward strand.
CCAAGACGCTTTCAATGTCGGCGGTGCTGTTTTCCTTATCGTCTTCTCTGCCCTGGGTCATAGTGTCGAACAAACTGCTGGGCGGCAACTGTTGGCTGTCTCCGACCACCACGGTCTGGCCAGCCCGGAGGATCGCGCCGAAAGCGTCCACCGGCTTCACTTGGCTGGCCTCGTCGAAAATGACCAGGTCAAACTTGAGGCTCCCCGGACTTATGTAGGTGGCAATGGATAGAGGGCTCATCATGAACACTGGCTTAATCGCTTGGACGGCGTTTCCGGCCCGGGCAATCAGTTGTCTGATTGGGAGGTGTCGACTTCGCTTTTGAAATTCCCTCTTTAACACTGCCAACTGGCCGCCGCCGTCCTGCCTGGGCAAACCCTCCCAATGCGCCAGCGCCAGCCTAGACCGGTTGTGCTCCAAGGCCAAGGTGTCCAATTCCCGGAATTGCTGGATTAGCCGACCGTGGTTGACGCCGTCAAACCCCCGCAACGCCTCCCGCTCCGCCAGCGCTTTTTCCAAGATCGTCTCGAACCAAGCCAGCAAAAAAACGTCCATCAAATGAGAGACTGCTTTGTCCCAACTCTCCGCCAGCGGGAGGACAGCGTCCAAGCCGACATCTAAACAGGAATCCGAAATGTTGTTGAAGCCAACCATATCGTGAATTTCGTTTATTCGTCCGTCCCATAGCTCCAACGTAGACTGTTGGTCTGAGAAAGGCTGGTCTTCAAGACCTTGGCCGCTGGGATAGCGCTTGGTAATGTCCAAGTCCATCGCTTCAATAACTGCGTCCGCATTGCTCCGGTAAAGAGCGATGGCCTCCTCAAGGGCGGCGGACGATTCGATCAAGCCTTGGGTCGACCGCCCCTCGGCCAAGAATTCGACTATTTCTCCTGGCAGCGTGCCGGCATCCGCATCGTCCAAAAGCTGCCAAATCCAGTTGGCGCAATTGGCAAGCGTGTCCCAATCGGAGCTTTCACTATGCCACTTTGAGCCGAACACGCCCCCAAGCAGAGCATCGCCGGCCGATATGACTGGGTGCAATCGCTGCCCTTCGGCGACGGCGTCCAACATTTCTAACTGGGCAGCGAGTCCTGAAGGGGGAGCACCCTGGCACAACCCGGCTAAACGCTTCTTCGCCTCCCGGTAATCGGTAGAGAGCAAACGCCACGGTTGGCGCCCTTTGGTGTCCAAAAGCCATCGGAGACCGACCAGGTCTAATCCCCAAGAATCCGGCTTCAGAATGCTCTGGTATTGTGCCCGCAGTTTCGAGAATTTGCCGCCGGATTCCAGCAGAGAACGTATCTCTTCACGGTGGGTTCGCCATTCCCCGGCGTGCAATTCCAGACCGGCAAGGTCAGGCGCTTCCAAGACACGGCTCACAGCCACGATTAACCGGTTGGCTTCGCTGATGTTGGAGGCGGCTGGCAACCTCATGGAGTCGGCCAATTGCTGCTCTGTTTTAATCACTGATTCCAAGGCGGCTCGAACCGGAGGCAAAGCGCTTTTCAGGCGGTCCAGGTCCGAGGGCAGCATGATCCGGTGACGCGTCCCCCAAAACGGGTGCTCATGGGGCACGCCGATTATGGCCAACCGAGCTTGCAATTCCGCCACACGTGCCTGCCGGTTTCGGAAGTCGCCAGCCGACCATGTCTTCATCGAGAGTAGGTCCAGTTTTGGTAGTTGGACCCCCTCTGTGCGTTGTCGAAGCAACGCCAACTCGCCGTAGGCCACGTAGGGACTAATGCCTGTTTCATCCACCGGGGCGTTTATTTCCTCGCAATACAAATTCAATCTTTCCCTCAGTGCGGTCAGCGCGTCCAGGTCCGCTTCAACCTGGCCCAACCTGGGACGCCCCAACTCGAGGGTTCTTTCGAGTTCATCCAGCACAGTCTTCTTCGTGGTCTTATGGCTATGAAGCTCCAGACAGGTGTCGCCCAGCCCGATGCCGTCCAGACGTCGCTTGACCACCTCCAAGGCGGCCATCTTTTCCGACACAAATAGCACGGTGCGGCCATGGCCCAGCGCTTCCGCAATCATGTTGGTGATGGTCTGGGACTTGCCGGTGCCCGGCGGCCCTTGAACGATTAGGTTGCGGCCATCGTTCACGTCGACCAACACCAGAGTTTGGGAACTGTCGGCATCCACCACATGATGAACTTGGCTGGGCGGCAAGTACTGGTCCAAATGCTCGTCGTCGTTGATTGACGGGGCTGGTTCGCTGAAACCTTCGTGGAGCAGAGAGCCGATAATGGAATGTTCTTCAGGCTTGTCGCTGTCCGGCCATATCGCCGTATCCAAGTCCCTATACATCAAGAACTTGCTGAACGAGAAAAACCCCAAGACAATGCTGCCGGGATCCACCGACCACTCTGGAAATTCTTCAACTGATTTCGCGATCGCCCTGAGATAGGCTACGATGTCCAAATCCTCTGTGTCGGGCAATTCAGGCAGTTCTACTCCAAACTCGTTTCGGAGCCTTTCCCGCAACGAAAGGTTGTCTCCCGGTTCGTCACCGGTGTGACGCAATTGGAAGCGAGTCCTAACGTTTGTCCGGTCCAATGCCACCGGTACCAGCACCAAAGGGGCCCTTCTCCCTTCATCGTTGTCGCCTTCCCGCCAGGTCAGCATCCCCAAGGCTAGGAATAGGGTATTAACGCCCTGTTCCTGAATGAAAGTGTTGGCCAAGTAGTAGGTTGCCAGTAGCCTGGACTGTAGTTCTTGGGACGACGAGGAAGTTTGGAGCCTTGAATCGGTGTGCCGAGGGGCGAGACCGCCACTCGTTTCTTCCTCCGTTGGTTGTCCCAAGTTGTCGTCAATTTCCCCTCCCGCCTCTCTAAGTACCGATGGGACAAAGGATATAGCCTTCCCTTCTGCCGTTAGCTGGCGATAGACTTCGCTGGGAACCTCGTCAACCATCTCCAGCCCTCTGGTGCGCAACAGGCGATAATTGAGCAGGGGGTTCCGCAGGCCCAAGTCAAGTAATTCTTTGCGGGCTGACTCCAAGCCGTTGCGAATGGCGGAAGCGGAAAGGGCGTGTGCCTCCTCGGCCTCCTCAAGGGCGCTAACTAGAGGCGCTAATTTAGCATTCTCAGAGTTCCCGGACAAGTAATTAACAATTCCGCTGTCTAGCAAGCCGCTTTCCACCTGCTTGTGTAAACCTCGCACCCATTGCGTCAGGTGGGCAATTGCTACCCAGTCCGACGCCGGACCGCTCCACTGGGGCCCGAACAACTCTTCTCCCAACGAACCGTATTGATTGATGGTCTCACGATAACGGCGTGCCTCAGCAACGGCGTCAATGAGTCTTAATCGTGTTTCCAGGTCTGAGGGACGCGGCGGATGAAATAAAACGGCCAGTTGTTTCTCGGCCTCACGGTAATTACCGGATAACTTGCGGGTCAAACCTTCGCCTTTGGCGGCCAGGGTTTCACGCAGCCCTCGCAAGTCTTGTTCCCAAGCTTCAGGTACGATGTACCGATCAAATTCGCGGTGAACGCGTGTCAGGGCTGCTCCCGCGATGAGCAACGCGCCCAGTCCGTCTCTTTGGGTCTGCCATTGTTGAGAACCCAGGGCGACGCCGTGCAAGTCGGGTGCTTCCAGCGCCCGCTGTGCAGCCCGGCGCAATGCCTCCCGCTCCACTTGGCCTGTTGGCGTTGGCAGATTGAGGGCAGTGGCTAACTCTTGGGCCGCAAGTTCGAGGGTTACCAGTAACGGTTGTTTTTGTGCCATGGCGGTTGACAACCTGTGTCCAGACCGAGGGTTATTTGACATAAACGGTACCACACAGCCGTGTATTCGGCCATGCAATTTCCCCTAGCTCCAGGCATCTCCGGAACAAGCTTTCCTTTGTGCCTATGCTATACTCGACCCCGGTCGAAATTTTGGGTATTCGAGTCGAAGTTCCCAGTGGAACCCAGCCCGGTAATTGCCCTTTGACCGGCAGAGTTGGACAATGACTCACCAAACCGGTGGCGCCGCTTTGATACCACGGCAAGCAGCCGCCAGATTGCTTAGAAGGACCACATGGATGTATTTGAAATATCCGAGATTATTGCCCAGCGCCAGGCGATAGGAAAGCCATACCACGAGTTTTTCCGTACCGAAACCTTGAGTTTGGGCCTCTATGTTTTGACGGCAGGCGAGAAGGATCCCCAATCTCCTCATACAGAAGAAGAGGTCTACTATATTCTGGAAGGCCAGGGCATGATCTGGGTTGCCGATGAAGACCGTCCCTTGACCGCTGGCTCGACGGTCTTTGTTGGGGTGGGCGTTGAACACCGGTTTCATTCTATTACCCAGGACTTGAAAATGCTGGTATTCTGGGCCCCGCCTTGGCGGTCTCAAGCCCAGCCTAGCTAGTCAACCCAGTGTGTTCGCCTGAGGCTCTAGCTTGGGCAGACTCCGATTTCTTGACTGGTTAAACGCCCGGAATATAGACTTGAATGACATTGCGGCTAGGCTATTCTACCCAAGAAAGCACCATCCCATGTGTACGTAACAACCATGTGCCGGGAAGATGACACCTATCAAATCAACCTTTTCCGCTCTGCCTAATCCTAAAATTCTTATGCTGACGGTTGACTGCTGAAAGCTATAAACAAAGGAGCCTCCTGTGACAACAGCAACCCCCGAAGAAGCCAGGACCCAGATCGTAAACATGGTGCGGGAGTTTGTCCGGCGTGACGTTGAGCCCGTAGCTGCTCAGTTGGACCGGGACGACGAGACGCCCCACGAGTTAATCAACACCATGAAGGAGTTGGGCCTGTTCGGCATCACGGTGCCGGAGGAATACGGCGGCTTAGGCTTGGACTACACCACCTTCGCCATGATTTTTGAGGAAATCAGCAAGGGGTTCATGAGCTTGAGCGGAGCCATAGGCACCCACCATATCCTGACCTACGTGCTGACCCATTACGGGACCGACGAGCAGAAACAGCGCCTGCTGCCCGATCTTGCTTCGGGCCGCAAACGGGGCGGCCTGGCCCTCACCGAACCGGAAGGTGGTACCGATGTGGCCAACCTCAAGACGACCGCCAAGAGGGACGGCGAGGAGTATGTCATCAACGGCACCAAGATGTTTATTACCAACGGTCGCTACGGAGACGCCTTTTGCTTGTTGGCCCGCACCGACCCCAACGCCGACACGAAGCACAAGGGAATAAGCTGTTTCGTCGTGGAAAAAGGTAGCCCCGGCTTTCGCGTCGGCCGAGATTTGGACAAGATGGGGTATCGCGGCCTGGACACCTGCGAGCTGTTTTTTGAGGATTTCCACATCCCTGGAGAAAACTTGGTGGGGGGAGAGGAAGGAGCAGGCTTTGGCCAGGTGATGAGCGGCTTGGAGACGGGGCGCATCAACGTTGCCGCCAGAGCGGTTGGCGTGGCCCAAGCTGCTTTCAACGCGGCCATCCGCTACTCTCAACAAAGAGAGACGTTCGGCGTGCCCATCTCCCAGCACCAGGCAATTCAATTAAAACTGGCGGACATGGCTACCAAGATACAGGCCGCCCGACTTTTGACCTACGATGCCGCCGCCAAGAAAGACCGGGGAGAGCGGGTGGACTTGGAGTCGGGGATGGCCAAGCTGTTCGCCAGCGAGATATGCCAGGAAGTAACGTTGGAAGCCATGCGCATCCACGGTGGAGCGGGTTTCATCAAAGATTCCCCGGTGGAACGATACTACCGGGACGCTCCTCTGATGATAATCGGCGAGGGCACCAACGAAATAATGCGCTTGGTCATAGCCCGGCAACTGCTGCGTCGACCCGAATATCAGACTTAGCGGATTGTAATCTGATATTCTCCGGCGCACCCTGCTTAGAGTGATTTTACCCTACCTGAACGCCATGGCCATGTTGGTAGGCTTGAAGATAATGACCATCGACCAATTTGTGGTCCTGTCTAAAGGGCATCTAGAAGCGTCATTTTTATCGGAGAGAAGCGGGTATGGGGACTTTCAGCGTGTCCATCCAAATTGGCGATCTCGCTGGGCAGCATTTCGTTCAAGTTGAAGCTCTGGTTGACACCGGGTCAACTTATACTGTTTTACCCAAGGACATGCTGGAAGAGCTAGGGATCGACCAAAAAGGTCAGCGCAGCTTTGAATTAGGGGATGACCACCTAGTTGAATACCCGATAGGCTATGCCCGGCTGTGTTTGGGCGAAGACCAGACAATTGTATTGGTAGTGTTCGGTCCCGAAGGGGTCGCACCGTTATTGGGGGCCACGGCTTTGGAGCATCTGAGTGTGGCCGTCGACCCCATCCGCCAGATTCTAATCCCAGTCCCTGCGCTACTAAAGTGATCGACTGGCGCTGATGTCGGGATGAGACTCACAATAATGTCGTAATCCAACACGTGTGTCTCGCCGGGAACATCATGTCGAAACTCTGCTCACACGCGCGTTTTCAGGCCGCTTCGCCGAGCGAATATCCCCTAACTGTGCTTCGCAAGTCCTACCTTTGCTGTATTGTGCCGTTCTACCTCCCTTTCCACTGGGGCTTGCGCTTTTCGGCAAAGGCTTTTGGTCCTTCTTTGGAGTCCTCGGTGGTCAGCAGTGCGTCGTACATGTGGTAGGTTAGGGACGAAATGTCCTGCACGGACATGTTCTGGCCTCGGTAGGCCAGTTCTTTGAAGTACTGTACTGCCAGCGGAGCATTTTCGGCAATCTGCTCCGCCAGCGCCACTGCCTCGGACATTAGTTGGTCCCCTGGTACTACTTTGTTCAAGAATCCCATGTCGTAGGCCCGCTGGGCAGTTACCGGTTGGGCCGTGAAAACCAGTTCCAAGACTGCCGAAAGGGGCATGGACTTGGGCAAAATTGTGCCGAAAGGAGGCAGGAGGCTCCACTTAGTTTCGGTGATGCCCAGCTTGGCATCCTCGGATGCCAGGCGTAGGTCGCACATTTGGGCAATGGACCAGCCTCCGGCTAACGCAAACCCGTTCACGGCCGCAATCAAGGGTTTCCAGGTTTGGGGCCACATGAATGGCCGGTCCGGGGACATGCTATGGAACGCCCGTGCCTGGACACCTTCGGCGTTGTCCGAAGCGCGCTCCTTCAGGTCACGGCCAGCGCAGAAAGCACGTCCGGCGCCAGTGATAATGGCCACGTAGGCATCCGGATCTTCGTCAAACCGGGTAATGGCCTTGGCCAACTCCTGGCGCAACTGTCGATTGATGGAGTTCAGAGCATCAGGGCGGTTCATGGTCATGATTACTACGTTGTTTTGCTTTTCATAAAGAACGGTTTCAGCCATATTTTTCCTCTGCTTTTTGCTTAGCCTTCCAGAATATGCAGCCTACTGAGGTCTGTCGACGTCCAGCCAGGATGGGAGACCATAGCCTACAGAGTCCGGATGGGAAAAGAGTCATTGAGTCGATGATAAGACCCTACTACCCGCCTCCCGTTGGGATGCCGGTATATCCGGTAACTGCCTCGCGTACGTACTAGGGTGAATCGGTCCCGTCTTGACGCTCTGATAAACCGACGAGCCGTGATACCTCTAGGTATCTGGATCACTAAATGTTAACGGCAACGGAGGGGGTGTCTCGTTCGATGACTCCATTCTCCGAGTCGACTGGAATAGAATTTGCAGCCTCAAGTAGGTCTTCTACGTAGAGTTCGACCGCCTCGTGGATGTTTACTAATGCTTCATCGTAGGTATGACCCCAGGTGTGGCATCCCTTCAATGCGGGGCAATAGGCGTGGTAGGCGTCTCGACCCTCTACGAAATTGTCTTCTTCGATGACCACACTAAAAATATAAGATTTCATTTGACTATCCCCATGCGCTTCGTCGGAACACAATTAAGATCAATCCTATCATTTAGTCGCTGGATGTTCAGGTCCGCTAGGCGTATTCGCCGAGGGGGATGCCGCCTATAACGTGGATATGCCCGTGGCTTTGGCTTTGCATACCATCGCGGCCAAAATTGGAGAGAATCCTAAATCCACTGGGAGCCAAGGACCAGCCCAAATCCACAGCCACTTCCCCTAACCGGTTCATCAGGCCGCTTCCCCACATTTCGCTCTGGGACACGTGTTCCTTCGGCATCACCAATAGCATTAAGGGCACCCAGGTCAGCCTGTTCACGAATACGATAATTTCCTCGTCCAAGTACCTAACACGGGCGGGAGACTCGCCAGCGATTATCTGGCAAAATATGCAGTTTGGTCGGTTGCTCAATAGATATTACTCACTTGCTTGGCACACTGCTGGGTACATTGCTCTGTGAATATAATTGGCGCTAAATCCGCTGTCAATGGCGGAAGGGGCGGGTCAGGCTGACCCTCTGAATTCGCCGTGCCGGTGCTGTCGTTGCGGATCGTGTAGCCCTCTGAACGGAAAGGGCGTGAACGATGTCCTTGCGTTCCATTTGGGCGTGTTTAACTACTAAACCGGAGGATACTCGCTGGAATTGGGGTATGGTATCATAGTCGTCGGAGGAAGCCATGTTCGGATTGGGCATTTTGACCATTAGTACTTCGGGAGCGCAAGGCCAGCGGGTAGACACCAGCGGCCAAGCGATTAGGGAGTTGCTGGAGCAACAGGGCTATCAAGTAGTACGCTACGAAGTGGTTTCCGACGATAAGGACCTAATAGCCGAGCGATTGACCCAATGGGCGGACTCCGCCGATGTGGACCTGATTGTGACCACCGGCGGCACGGGATTGGGCCACCACGACGTCACACCGGAGGCATGCTTGTCCATTATCGACAAGGAGGTACCCGGCTTGGCGGAGGCGATGCGGGCCAACACCTTGCAGTTCACTCCCATGGCCATGCTGAGCCGGTCTGTGGCGGGCATTCGCGGTCATACTCTGATTATTACCCTGCCGGGCAGCCCGAAAGGTGTCCGGGAGTGTTTGGATGTGGTCAACCCGGTGCTTCCCCACGCTTTGGAATTGTTGAAAACAGAATCGGTCAACGAGCACCCTCGCTGACCGATGGTTCACCAGGCTCCAAGAACCGGAATTGCCTCAAGATGTTTCCCTGAAAATCGCGTTAGCCTGAAAATCGCGTTAGATTGAAAGCTGCGTAATTTGCGAGATTCCACCATGAGCGAACAACCTTCCCAAGGTAACACTGTCTACTGGCCCAGAATCAAAGAGATGCTAGATGACTTGATGGCGCGCTGGGAGGTCCGCCGAGGACGCAAGCCTCTTCCCGGCATCCACCGGTACTTTTGGGATTCTCCGGAGCAACTGGCCAATGATGTCCTGTCTGGGCTTCGGGCCATAGAACCAGGCGTGCCAGCGCGGGAGACTGCTTTCGTCCGTTCCCTGGCGCGGAACATCGGCACCTGGGGAAAAATGCCACTTCGTGGCCCCTTTCTTTCGGATGATGAATTGGACGACCTGGTATCGTGGATTGACGCTGGTATGCCGGAAGGCCCGCCCGACTCGAGCGGCGGACAGACTACGACGGGGAGCGCCTCCGGAACGTCCGCCTAACCTGTACGAAATTGCATTATCGGGGCCGACGACTGAGTGAATCCCGAGTCGATCCGAAACAATAGAGGGGTTAGCACAGGGCAATCGCGTCTTAATGGCAATTTGAAATTTGTATAAAATAGTAGCCATCATGATGGAATTGGGGAGGGGTAGTGATGGTTGAGTCGACG
>MUCU01000071.1 GCA_002817055.1 SAR202 cluster bacterium Io17-Chloro-G7
CCGTCGACTCAACCATCACTACCCCTCCCCAATTCCATCATGATGGCTACTATTTTATACAAATTTCAAATTGCCATTAAGACGCGATTGCCCTGGACGCTTAGGGGCTTTCCGGTGAGCCGCCGACGATTAGGGAGGCTATGTGTTCGCTGTCCGTTACTGCACAGAAAATCGAACCTGAAGCGCGGTTTTTAAGGCATTATGGAGAAATAACTGCCGGGGCGCACCACGGCGAACACAACCTGTGATCGGGAGGCTGCCCGCCGTTTACAAGCTGACGGATTGATGAATATTGACCAAAATCCCCTCATCCCCACAGCATATAAAAATGGTTCAGCGGGCCGTGACCTCGACCCACCGGAAAAGACCTGAGAATGGCCTCGGTCACGAATTCTTTGGCCAACTCGACCGCATCCAAGAGGCTCATGCCTTTGGCCAAACCGGCTGCTACTGCTGAAGCAAAAGTACAGCCGGTGCCGTGGGTATTTACCGTTTCGATTCGCGCGCTGGTAAATTCATGGAAAGATGAACCGTCGAAGAACAGATCGGTGGCCGGGCCTTCCCGATGACCACCCTTGATCACCACGGACTTTGCTCCCATGGAGATGAACTTTCGGGCGGCGGCTAGCATTTGTGCATCGGAGTCGATCTTCATGCCGGTCAGAGCTTCGGCTTCCGGTATGTTGGGAGTTATTACCGAGGCCAAGGGCACCAGCAAAGTTTTCAAAGACTCAATAGCGTCTTCCCACAATAATGCGTCGCCGCTTTTGGCCACCATCACCGGGTCCACCACAATCCACGGCACCGGGCGCCGTTGAAGCTCAGAAGCCACGCACTGGATAATAGCGCTGCTGGCCAGCATGCCCGTCTTTACGGCGTCGGCGCCGATATCCGACAGCACGGCCTCTATCTGGGCGGAGATTGTCTCGGTGGGCATTTCATGGACCGCAGTCACGCCAACTGTGTTTTGAGCGGTTATCGCCGTTAGGGCCGAAGTTCCGTAAACGCCCAAGGCCGCAAAGGTTTTAAGGTCGGCCTGGATGCCAGCGCCTCCGCCCGAGTCAGACCCGGCTATGGTCATCGCGGTGGGGACGGTCCTCACTCCGGCCACACTTGGTCCTGGCAGGCCATATCCCAAAATTCCAATTCATAACGGAGCACGTCCCGGAAGATGCCAGCCATCCGGGTCCGGTCAGCTTCGGACACGGTCGCAGAGTCCACCGTTCGGCGCAGCCAACCCACGAAATCCTGAATGCCCTGGCTGGTGTGGATGTCGATCCAGGTCTGATAGTAGAAATTCTCGGGCCTCTTGCCGCCGGCTTCCAGTCGTTGAGCCCAGTCTAGGTACGGCCACTCCATTGCCAGCAACGTGGTGACTAAGTCTAGGAATGTTCCTTCATAAGCCGTGCGGCGAAGGTAGCCGCTGTAGTGCTGCGTCGTGGGACGATAGGCCAAAGATGCCACCTGCTGGGGCGATAGGCCGCGTTCTTTAAAAGCATTCTGAAACAAGCCCTCTTCACCCCCCAAACCGAGATGGAGGAAGCTTACCACCTGGCGAGTGGCGTCGAAATCGGGGGATTTGGCTGCCGCCATGCTGAGCAGAACAGCCCAGTCCCTAAGGAAAAGGTAGTCTTGGTCGAAGTAAATATCGAATGTGGCTCGGGGCAGCGTATTGTCTCCCAATTGGATCACAAAGGGATGTGAGACCACTCGTTCCCAAACGGAGCCAACGCCAGCCCGCAAATCCTCGCTCAAGCCCATCGCGCTTAGGTCCTCCTAATAGTAGTGGGGCTAGTACTGTTTCTATCGATATTTGATTGATGGATCAACACCCTCCATCCCTTCAGCAAACTCAGGGCAGGCCTGACCTTCCCCCAAAATGGGGTAGGGACCTATTCTCAGCCCTTTCACCAGGTGGAATTAATTTGGGTACTGACCCGGTAGGCTCGTGTCCGTCGGCGCCATTTTAAGGCAGTGCTAGCGGAATTTGTGTGCCACGCCCCGGATTAACACTCTTGAGACGGCCCTTCTGGTGGGTCCTCAGGCGACGTTTGAGTTGGCCGTTCTATTGGATTCTCTCGTTCTAAGGGATTCTCTATGGAAGTTAGGCTCCAAGTAGGATCGTCGGAAAATTTGTTATCCAGAAAGCCGATGGCAATGGCTGGCAAAGTTTCGACGTGAAGCCCCGTTTTGACACCCATTTCCAATGACAGCTTGGCCACGGCCTCATTGTCGTCGGCTTCCACCATCATCAGGTAATCGTATCTGCCCAACACAGCATATTGACCCATTATTTCTGCTCCCTCAACCTCAATATTCCGCGTGGACTCGACCACCAAATCATGGTTCTCGTGTAGCAATTTTTGACCAGTTGTTGTCATGGTCCCCAGCAGGAAATACAGCGGCATCTACCACTCCCCAAATCGCAATTCGTTAGCCGGTGATAAGTATATCACCGGCATTGTTTGCACCAATCCATGCGGGAAACGCCGTCCGCTTGGCGGGCGGTCGTCTGCTCCTACTGGGCACCGGCTACGAAGCTGTTGTCGAAGGCGGCCATCGGGTCCGTAGATTCCGACAGTCGGCCCGAGTCCACCATCCACTTGGCGAAATCCTGCCAGCGGGCGTCTTCCTGCCAGCCAAAAACACCGTTGTCCGTAGCCCAAAGCGGCGCCAGCAGCGCCACGCCAGGAATTTCTATATCGAGGTCGACTTCAGGCCTCAGCCGTTTTAACAGTTGCACGGCGTCTAGGGGGTCGGCGATGGCGTCTTGATACCCTCTGGTGACTGCTCTGACGAACCGATGCACCACATCCGGGTCCTCGGCGATTTTGTCCTCGCTGGCCACAATAACCAACTCGTAGAAGTCAGGGACGCCGTTTTCTTCCATTCGCATGATATTTAGCTCGAAGCCCTGGTTGGTGGCGGAAATGGACTCGTGGACCCAGTAGGCCCCGACGATAGCGTCCACAGTATTGCCAATCAGCGCTGGCACCAAGGAGAATCCCACGTTTACCAATTCAACGTCGTCTAAAGTCAGGCCCTGGCTGCCCAGCATGGATTCCAGAAGCGGCTCATTGGATGGTATGCCCGGCCAACCAATCTTCTTGCCCGCTAAATCCTTGGGTTCGACGATTCCGGACTCCTTTAACGTCATTACCGAGTTCAATGGATGCTGCACCAGCGCCATAATCGAGACCACGGGAACATCTTGCTCGCGGGCTATCAGCACTTCAGTCTGATAGCTGATGCCGAAATCGTCCCGACCGGACGCCACGGTCTGCAACACGGTGGAAGGATCGCCGGGGGTGAAAATCTCCACGTCAAAGCCCTCATCAGAAAAGTAACCCCGATCTAGGGCTATAAACAATCCCGAATGGTTGGACCAAGGGAACCAGTCCAAAGCCACCGACAATTTGGTCAATTCCACCGGCGTTGGGGTCGGCTCTGGGGCGGTAGTGGCTGTAGGCCTCGCAGTCGGGTCCGGGGGTGTTGTCGCCGTGGGAATCGCCGTTGGCACCGGGACGGATGTTGCCGTTGGGTCGGAACCGCAGGCGGCCAACAGGAAAAGCCCCAGCGAGATTGCCAGCAAAGTTATGAGTTTAAACATGTCACTGTTTCTCCTTTTGCTCATTTACCGAAGTTTCACTTGAGGCCCTTAGTACAGTGGGGTTCCGGCCATGCCCTGGCTCGGATCATGTCCCGGCTCGGACCATGTTGTGCTTACCTACGTTCCAAGAGCTTGGACTTTTTCTCCGTGTGGTACCAAGGAAGCATTATTCGTTCCAGAAGGCTTGCCAGGGCAAACAATGAAATACCCATCACCGACAGCAACACGATTGCGGCAAACACCCGAGCCGTCAGGAACAAGGGTTGAGAGTAGGTGATTAAATAGCCAAGTCCCGCGCTGGCGCCAACCCACTCGCCTATCACAGCTGCGATTACGCTGACGGATATGCCTATTTTGATTCCAGAGAACATGAACGGCAGAGAGCTGGGGACCTGAAGCTTGGAGAATATCTGCCAGCGGGATGCCCCCAGGGTCCTCATCATACTGACCATGTCCGGGTCCGCCGATTTCATGCCGTCAACCGTATTGACGGCAATGGGATAGAAAGAGATCAAGGCAACGATGATTATTTTGGGTTCTATTCCGTAGCCCACCCAGATGAGCAGCAACGGGGCGATGGCAATGACGGGAACGGTTTGAGATGCGATTACAATAGGGTAGATTGAGCTTTCCATAATTCTGGAATAAGTGATTAACGCAGCCAGGATCACTCCGGCGGCCAAGGCGGCCAGGAACCCCAAGGCAACTTCTTTCAGCGTAACCAGCGTGTGATCCCACAAAAGGGCCCGGCTTTCCGCCAATTCCACGGCGACGGCTGACGGAGCGGGCAGTTGCCACTTGGGCACGTCGCCAACTTGGACCCAAATCTCCCATGCGGCTACCAACGCCGCCAAAATAGCGATTGGTAGACTCAAGGAACGAACGCGCTGAAAGGCGGATTCTAACCGGCTGCCTCGGATGACCTCCGGCCATTGGTCGGCTGTCAGCGCCACGGTTGAATCGGTCGCGCCAGTCGACACCCCAGACGAACCGGAGTTCTTCGTCACATGCGATTCTTGTTCGATTTCTGTGGAGCTTTTGCGCATATTTATGGGTTTGGCAGCGCTGCTGGAGGGAACACCGAATCTCTTTGGGACCTCCGCAGTACTTCTTTAAGAACTGTCCGAATAATTCCCATTTAAATTTCTGTGTGAAGCAGCGCCAAAAGTCGAGATTTGAGTTGAATGAAATCCGAGTCGGTTACGTCCTTGGAGTTCCGTGGCCGGGGCAAATCGACCTCCATTACCATTGTGACTCCAGCCGGGCGGACGGATAGCACGTAGATCCGGTCTGAAAGCAGGATTGCTTCTTCCACGTCGTGGGTGATCAAGATGATCGTCTTTTTTAGGGCATTCCAGAGTTCCATCAGCCACTCTTGCATCTGCACCCTGGTAAGAGCGTCCAAAGCGCCGAAGGGCTCATCTAAAAGCACCACATCTTGGTCTAGGAGCATGGTGCGAAGGAAAGCCGCCCTTTGGCGCATGCCCCCAGATAACGCGAAGGGGTATTGGTACTCAAACCCTTTTAAACCGAACAAAGTGGTGAGCTCAAGGGCCCGGCTGCGAGCCTGGCTGCGGGGGACGCCTTGAAGCTCAAGTCCCAAAGTGGCGTTGTCCAGGACGGTGCGCCAAGGTAGCAACAGGTCCTTTTGTTGCATATAGCCGACTTTGCCCAACCGGTCACCGTCCCGGTCGCCGTCCAACTCTACGGTTCCTGCGTCGGGACGGTCCAACCCGGCGATGATGTTAAGCAACGTGCTTTTGCCACAACCGCTGGGGCCAATAATGCTGACCAACTCTCCAGTGTTAACGGTCAGTTCCACACCGTCTAGGACCTGCTCCCGCTTTCCGTCCACCATGTAGGATTTGTAAACGGAGTCGGCCCAAATCTTTGGCCGGGTTGTTGTACCGGAGACTGCTTCCTGGGCCATGCTGGCTTATAACCTGTAAAATTAACCGCTGAGATCGCACATTAGGCTGAGAACTCCATTCGACATAATTCTGCCGTCAACCGTGTGATTAGTCAGGCCTTTTTAGCTGGTTGGCAAATAACCGGGCTCCCGGAAAACAAAAAAGCCGCCTGGGAAGTACCCATAGCGGCAAAAATCGATAGCATATTCTTAGGTCGTTTCCCTCCGCTGGCATTACCCAGATCAGGTTCGCAAGGGTCGGCGGCATTTGTGGCCACCCTCTCAGCCCGGCTAAACCGAGCTCCCCTACGGGCCTAGGCCTATTCGTTTGTTAAAGCGCCCCAATTATAGGAGCGATTCCCGGCTAGTGTCAATCCAGATTATTCTTGACAACTCATTTGGACGAGCAATACAATCCGCCTAAAGGGGGTACTCGCGGCCATTTACCTTAGCCCACGCCCAATACGCGGTAGATTCTCCGATTACCAATCCAATCGTTAAATTGGTTAGTTTCACCAAAATCTGGCTTCACGAAACCTAGTTCAAGCAAAACCTAGATCAAACAAAATCTAGCTCAATCAAGAGGAGGAGCCAATGCCGGATTGGCCGAAGGTAACATACAAGGAAGAAGGCATGCGGGAAGGCATGCAGATTGAAGATGCTGATATTTCGGTGCAGGACAAGGTAGAGCTTCTAGATGCGCTTTCCGAGACCGGCCTCAAGAACATTGTTGTCGGTTCTTTCGTCAGCCCCAAATGGACGCCCCAGATGACTCGCATCGACGAAATTGTGACTCAGTTCACTCCTAAACCCGGGGTGACCTACACGGCGTTGGCGCTGAATTCCAGGGGCGTCGAGCGGGCACGGGCCTATTCGCCCCCGTTGACTATTGAACGCGACGGTTACCCCCGGCTGACCTGCCACATGTGCGACGTTTTTGTGCGCCGCAACACCAACCGCACCCAGATGCAGGAGATGGAACGCTGGCCCCAGATCGTCGCCCAAGCTCAAGAGTTGAACATCAAAGAAGCGGGCATTGGCTGTAATGCCAGTTGGGGCTCCAACTTCATGGGCGGCTTCCCAGTGGACAGCCTCATGACACTGCTGGAAAAAGAGCACGGCATGTGGGACGAGGTTGGCATCAAGGTACGCAGCGTGTCCATGGGCGACCCCATGAGCCACTGCACCCCCGCCAAGGTTGAAGAAAGCGTGTATCGGGTCAAAGAACGCTGGCCGGAGATCGACCACTTCCGCTTGCACCTGCACAATGGTCGTAATATGGCCATCGCTTCGGGCTACGCAGCCATGCGGACCTTGGGACCGGACGATACTCTGGAGTTGGATGGGACCATCGGCGGGTTCGGGGGTTGCCCTTATTGCGGCAACGGCAGGGCCACCGGCATGGCGCCCACCGAAGACCTGCTCCATATGATGGATGACATGGGCATCGAGACGGGTGTGGACATTGACAAGCTCATCGACACTGTTTGGATGGCCGAGCGATTAATCGGGCGTGACCTTTACGGCCATGTGTCCAAGGCTGGCCCGCGGCCCAAGACCGTGTCGCAACTCTACGACATAAACGCCCCATTCATCGAGACCATGGAGCAGGCGAAGCATTTCAAGAAAGGGCCGGAAGCCTACGAAGGCGGCATTTATCCTTATAGCGAACCCATCACCAGTCCCTATCGGGAACGGGTGGAAAAGGGGCTGCCCGCCTACGACAGCGCCGAGGGTGACTTCCCTTGGAAGGAAGACTGGTTCCCCGCCAAGTATTAAATAAGCCCAGGGTCGAAACACAGCCATTTGCATAGAAAGCGGGGTCGCTCCGATAATGTGAGTGACCCCGTTAGTATTGTGTTCGCTTCATGGTGTTCGGTCCAAGTGTTCGGTCCAAGTGTTCGGTCCAAGGTACTTGACTAAAATCGGTGCGAGACATGAGTAGGCGTGAGCGAGGTGCATATCTCAATGCCGACGAAAAAACCGATACCGAAATTTGAAGCGGAAGACCAAGAAAGAGACTTCTGGGCCAGCCAGGATTCGACTGAGTATGTTGATTGGAGTAGGGCTCGGCGATTGTTGTTTGCGAACCTGAAACCATCAACCAAAACGATCTCTCTACGTTTACCCGAAGCGCTGCTCCAAGAACTCAAGTTGCTAGCCAACAAGCGCGGTGTACCATATCAATCCCTTTTGAAAATCTTTCTGGCGGAACGCGTCGAGAAAGAACTGGGGATTGGACCACCAACTGATAACGTTGCGTAATCCAGATTAGTCTGGAAATCAATAACACACGCGGGGAGGCTACCCATGGCGACTTCAAATCCCACAGACCCAGCCGAAGTTCGGTTGACCGGCGAAAACTCTTTCATCCGCCTGGTTCAGCAAGAGGGCGGAGATGAGACCACTCGGACCAGCCATTGGCGGATACTCTATTCTCCGGGCGGACAAGGCCACGTACTGTTCCTTAAGAGCGACTTGATCGACGATGAGGTGCGAATTTACTCGGACAATATTGCGATGACCCGTTGGCTGCAAGGTGAGATTGAAAGCATGCTTTTCGAGGAATTCGCCGACCAGAGCATACCTGTGCTTGAAGCCGAGTTCACAAAATCCGGCGATGGCCGGTCTTTCTGGACCGAGAAAGTGGAGAGCGACGAAGAAATCGTTCTGTTGACTTGGTACGACTTTGTCGAGCCGTTCATGCTGAACAGTCCGGCAGCCGCTGGCGGACGCACCCACGGTGTCTACTCTTGCTTCATTCCGGCTATGCGAGCCCAAATAACCATAAATGGCGATGTGGCTGAAGGTGAAGTGGCAAAACAAATGCGGGGCGACAAGCAGAGTAGCAGCGCTTGCTTGGCTTGGTCCGAGACCTGGGTTAGGCCCTAGTGGTCAGCGAGGACTCCCCGGCAACCGACCTGTTCCCCCAGTTCCAAAACGACCTGTACGAGATGGTGCTGGCGGAGGCCCAAGGTCTGACCGATGAACAGTTGGACTTTGAGTCGGACCGGTGGGAATGGAGCAAGTGGAGTATTCGCCGCAACCTGAGTCACATCGCTTCGGGGGATTTTCGCTGGATGTGGATCAGGTGGGGACAACAGCTATTCCCCGAGGGCTTGCCCAACGGACCGGAGTTGGATGCCTTGTGCGAATCGCCCCATGATAGGCGATTGGACGAAAGCAAGTATTGGGACTTGGACTTCATTCTGGAGAAAGTACGGCAGGGGCTGGACTTTTGTTGGTCTGTGTTGTCCGCCGAGACAGTGGGATCGATGCGGACCAAGGTGCTAGAAACGCCCAGCAATGTCCTCTGGGCGGAGCACCCGGAAATCTTCCCCAATGGCATCAGGGAATATCCTGGGGATGCCTCCAAGGTATATTTGACGCTCGAAGGCACCTTCTTGCACCGGTACTACGAGCACGTGGCCCATCTACACAACGTTCAAAGGCTCAAGAAGGCCCAAGGCCTAGAAGTGATTGTGGAAGTGCCCTTCGAAGGCTATTATGCCTTGCCTGAATGGGACCGGAGCGGGCCTTAAGTTGCTCGCCTTTACCAGCCGGGGTCGGTTGGCCTTAGGCCGAGCATTACCTGACCACCGGAATCGAAGTTGGACAGCAATCCAGCCCCGTCCTGGACGGAGACGTGCACGTCCCGGAAGAAGCGCTCCAGCGGGTATTTTGGGTGAATAGCGTTGGTTCCGGCTGCGTGAAACAGCATGTCCACCGCCTGCCACATGCCGTGGGTTGTGGCCAACCTCAACTGGGCGATTTGGGGTGCGGGGTCGTGCTGTCCTTCATCAAGAACGTCCATAAGGGCGCCCAATGAATCCAAAATGTAGGCACGGCTGGAATTTATAATAGCCTCGGCTTTTCCCACGATATTTTGGATGGGCGCCCTGTCCCGCAGCAGCGTGGCCGACCTGGTGGAGCCGGTTTCTGAAGCTAACTGCACAAATGCGTCCATGGCTCCCCTGGCCATACCCAATGCGTTGGCAGCTACCGGGGGCCATGTCGCCGCCATGAACAACCGGGGTTAATATAAGGGGCTGGGTTCCTCGGCGGGACCAAATAGTTCCCAGGTCTGCTCGTCCCGTATGAAAACATCGACTAGGTTGAAGTCTTTGCTTCAGGTGCCCAGCATACCCATAGGGTTCCAGGTGTCATGTATCGTGGCGTGTTCGGCAGGAACGAAAAACATGCGGGTGACCGGCGCCCCGGACGGGTTGAGCTTGGGGCCGCTTTCGTCCATCACCCGGCAATTGACCGCAAGCCAATTGGCATGGTCTATGCCGCTGGCGTAATCCCATAGTCCAGTGACTCGGTAACCGCCGGAAACCGGCTTCGCCTCACCCAGCGCCCGAAAAGACGCGGCAGTGCGCACATGAGGGTCGTCGCCGAACATTTCTCTACCTATTTTGGGATTTAGCCAGCCCGTAAAGTAGGATGCGTCGTTGGACAGAAGCGCACACCATCCCACGGCTCCGTCGATTCTAGAGATTTCCTCAATTACATGGTAGTGCGTGATGGGATCGGCCTCAGGCCCACCCATGGACCGGGGCAGGTATAGCTGAAATAGCCCGGCTTGGTCCAATGCCTGGGCCAGGGATGCCGGCAATCGGCGCTGGGATTCTAACTCATCTCTAGCGGCCAATATCTGTGGCGCCAGCAATTTTGCCGCTGCCACCAAGTCCTGCCTCAGTGCTGATCTCATTTAGTCGGCTCCTGCTTAGACTGGGACTATCGCCTTAGTTGGGATTACCAGCGGGATCACCAACGGGCCTACCGGCCCTTGACGTCAGAGGGGAACGACACCTTTTTCCGCCCAATTCTCCGCCCATTTCAAGGTACATGCCCAAATCCGGGACCGCTGCGTTCATGACCGCCACATGAATATTGCAGTGGTGACCTTCCGGCGGGTACTTGCAGTGGATGGTATTGGTGACAGCCTACCTGGCTTGAGCGGTTTCAGCACCGGGTCTCAAAAGCACAGGCCCTGGGCAACTAGGTGCTGCGCCAGGGCCGTGTCTTGTCCCGTTCAAACCGGTATTGAGGTCTAGGCGGAGATACAGGCGACAGCTTTCACGTTGGCCGCCATCTCTGGCAGCACATGCTCTTTCCAAGAAGCGCCGCCGTCGTGGGTGCCGAATACCTGTCCCTTGCGGGTGCAGAAATATACTTGGCTCGGATCAACCTCGTTGACGGATATGCCGAAAGTGGTGCTGGTTGGCGACACGCCTTGGTCGAACCGGTGCCAGGTGTCGCCGCCGTCGGTGGTTCGCATGACGCCGCCCTGTTCGCTGCCGAAGTTCATACCCACGCACGCATAGAGAGTGTTGGGATTGCTGGGGTCAACCTCGACGCCTCGGGAGTATTGAATGTCGCTGAACTGGTCGAAGTTCAGGTTTTGCCAGTTCTCGCCTTTGTCCGTCGTGCGCCATGTCCCGACTCGGTTGGAGATAAAGGCGGTTGTAGAGCCAGGGCCGCCTATGGCGACGCCGTGAAGGTCCAGGAGGTCCACGTCGCCAGCGAAGTTCTTGTTGACGATTTTCCAGGACTTTCCACCGTCGGAACTCTGGGCCGCTCCGCCCACTTCCAAAGCGGCGTACATCTGGTCCGGGTTGCCTGGCTCAATGGCGATGCCTAGAATGCGCATGGCGAATGCCATTTGGTGCTGGTCCGGGTTGGAGATTGTGGCCAGGTGATCCCAGTTTTCGCCCCGGTCGGTGCTCTTGAATACCTCGCTGCCTTCGGTGCCTAAGAACATGATATTGGGATCGCTGGGATGGAACTTCAACGACCATACCGTACGGCCTTCCGCCATGTTCATGCGCTCAAAATTGTCGCCACCATCTTTGCTGCGGAAAACGCCCCTCTGGGTGCCCACGAAAACCGTCTGTGGTTCTGAGGGATGGATGGCAATAGCGCGAACTTGGGGTGCAGGCGGCATGCCTTTGGCCAGTTTCTCCCACTGGCCATCGCCAGCCTCTTTCCGGTAAAGCCCGTCTGCTTCGGCGCCCACGTAGATAAATGTTTTCCCTGCCATGTCTGCCTCCTCATTTTCCCGCAACTAAGCGGTTTAATTGGATTAACGCCAGACCCGTCCAGTGATTTCCGGGATTAATTTTCAACCGATGGGATGATTTCACCAGATGTTGGTTACGTTGTCAATTTTGTCGCTTGGAATTCGGAAGTAGACCAGAGGTCAAGCCCAACATTGGAAGATTCCGATAGCCATCCTGGCGGGAGCCGGTGTGCAGCCACGTAGGCTGCATGGACGCGTCGTGGATTCCGGACCGCGCATGACATTTGCAAAATCTATACACTGCGTCGAACTCAAGTGGACTGCGCCCAAACCTGGCCTGCGGGTTCGGTGATGGCACTAGGCCTCACGGGCTAAGACCAACCCCCAAACGGACGACGCCCCCGATTCCTTCAAGGCGGCAGCGCAGGCCGACAACGTGCTGCCCGTGGTGGCCACATCGTCCACAATGATTACCGGCTTGTTTGACAGGTCACTCGTGCAAAAGAAACTACCGGCAACATTGTCCCGGCGCTGGATTTTAGTGGTTGTATGTACCTGAGCTATCGCGTCTTTGTTCCGGGTCAGCAGCCCCGGTTCCACCCTGATTCCAGTGAGCTTACCAAGCTCTTTGGCCAGCAAGGTCGATTGATTGTAGCCTCGATGTCGCAGACGCCGGGAGTGCAGAGGCACGGGGACCAGCACGTCGCCAACCAATGGTTGCTGTTTCAAGTAGTCGGCCAGCAATTGGCCGAGTTCCGGAGCCGCTGATTTAATTCCCCGGTATTTAAATGCGTAAACTGCGCTTCTGATCGCCCCGTCGAAAAGAAATGGGGCTCGGACACCTTCAAACGCAGGGGTCAATTCTCGGCACCAACTGCAGTGGGGTGATTGGCCGGGGGAGGCGCAAAGGGAGCAGTATGGTTTCTTCAGTAGCGGGAGGCCGGCAACGCAATCGTGGCACAGAAACTTTCCTTCCTTTCCGCAACCAGCGCAAGACATAGGAAGCAACAAGTCCAAGGCGGTGCCCGACAGCTTGGATAGCAGTGACTTTGCGGCGAGACTCATTTCAATCCGTCTTGCAGTTCCCGCCACCGCTCCAGTATGTGAACGTCGTTGGGGAAAGCCAGTGGCGGCAAGTCTTCCCGGAGAAAAAATCCCACGTCTTGGGCTTCTGGACCCGCTTGCAGATCGCCGCCGGTTTCGTTGGCGGCGAAGGCGGCTACTATTACCGGGCGGCCTTTTTCTGAAAAGAGGCCCACAAGGCGCTCCACTTCAACTATCAAGCCCGTCTCCTCGAACACTTCACGGGCGGCGGCTTCTTCGACCACCTCGCCCCGGTCCACATACCCTCCCGGCATGCACCACAGACCCAGGCCCGGTTGCAAAGCCCGTCGGACCATAAGTATCCGGCCTTTTCTCTCCACGATGCAAGTCGCGGCGACCTTGGGATCATGGTACACGACGTGACGACAGTTTGGGCAGGCGGGTCTTTGGGTTCCGAAAACGTCCTTTAACGCCATGGGAGTGGTGCAGGCGGGACAATATTTTTCCTCTTGGAGCATGGTTCCCCCAGCATATCACGATGGTCTATGATGGGAAGAAGCCAGGTGTCAGCAATCAGCTATTAGCTATTAGTGTTTACTTAGGGTTCCGTATATCAGCTCTCTTTGGACTTATATCGATAAAAAGAATGTTCAATTCCTTTTTGTTGACTGGCGAGCCTACTGTTCTGCCTTGCCTCTCCGCAGAGGCTCAGTTGGCTGAGTGCTGACCGCTAACGGCCGATGGCGTTAACCCCCAAACGTGTGATTTTGCTCTTGCTGTTGTCTTTGTTGGCCGCCGGGCTGGTGGTTATAATTATGGCTGCCTTGGGGGAGTACACCAAAACCCGAGGAAGGCTCTTGCTCACCGCCCTTTCCCTTTCGGGGTTCAGTTTGCTGGCCTTGACGCCGTCGTTGCTGGCCCAAAGGGCTAATCACCAGCACTGGGGACACGGCGGTTTGGGGATCGCCGGTCTGGCTTACCTGCTGTTGGTCGGAGGCCTTTGGGGCACCCCTGACTCCGACGCATATTGGAAAAGCGTTGCCATTGCGTCACTTGGGTCGGCATCCTTCTGCCAGGTTTGCTGGCTACTGCTGATGACGCCGCCCCGGCCCCTGATAGCCAGTACAGCCTGGATAACTGCTTGCGCCGCTTCCAGCCTGGTGCTGGCCCTGGCTGCAATCGCCATAATTGTAGAAATCAGGTCGGCCCCGTTCTGGTGGGCAGTAGGGATACTAATAATCGTTCACGTCTCCGGCGGTATTGCGGCCCCAATCCTTAACCGCTGGCCTTCTCACCGTTGATTGCCTTAGGCGCATAAGAGCGCCCCTGAATCTTCTTCAAATGCCGGGCTGCTCACAGAAGGAATCGGCGGCTTCGCGAGTCGTCAAAGTTTGTGTCGAGCGAGCAACTCCATCACCTCGCCTCTCAGCGGCAGGGAGTCTTGAGCGCCGAACTTGCTCACCGCCAACGCTCCGGCTCCCGTAGCCAGGCGCATAGCATTTTCTAAGCTTTCCCCGGCTGAAAGAGACGCCGCCATGGCGCCATTAAAGGCGTCTCCCGCCGCAACCGAGTCCACCGCCTCAACTGGTATAGCCGGGACGTGTTGGCCACCGTCCTGAGTGGCGTAATAAGCGCCTTGAGCGCCCAACTTCACCACTGCCGCCCCAACGCCTCTTTCCAGCAAAGTGCTAGCTGCCCTAGCCGCCGATGGCACGTCGGTTACCGGAAACCCGACCAACGCTTGGGCTTCGGTTTCGTTGGGCGTGATTACGCTGCACAGGGCGTAAAACTCGGTGGGCAGCGGGCGTACCGGGCCGGGGTCCAAGATTACCCTCTTGCCCATGTCTGCGGCTTGGCGGGCCACGTTCAAAGAGAGTTCTACTGAAACCTCCAGTTGCAGCAACAGCGTAGACGCGCTGCGCAAGGCTTGTATTGCCCGTTCACCTTGCGCTTGGCCGCAAGTGTCGTTGGCGCCTAGAACTTGGATGATACGATTCTGTGCGGATGCGTCGATGTTTATGACGGCGATGCCCGAGGTTGCTCCCGGCTCAACGGCAACTCGGGACACGTCCACACCGCTGACAGCCAGAGAATCTATTAGCTGACTACCGAAAATGTCGTCGCCCACCTTGCCAACCATAGCGGTGGCCGCCCCCATTCGCGCCGCAGCTACCGCTTGGTTGGCCCCCTTGCCACCGGGGTAGGTCAGAAAGCGGTTGCCCACGACGGTCTCGCCCGCCTCGGGGAACCGCTCCGCAACCGTGACCAAGTCGATGTTGATGCCGCCTAGCACCACCACTGCGGGTTGAGAATCCTGCATTGTTCATCCTGTGCCAATTTACCTATGCCAATTCACCTATGCCAATTTACCTGATGGCTCACGCTAGCACCCGGGAATGGCGGGGTCAATGGCGGGGTCAATCCCGGGGTCAAAGAACGCCAGGAACAAAAACCACATCCCCCCATGCTATAATGCCCTCTGGCAAAACCAGGCGCTGATCCTCGCTAAATCTTGCGAATGCCGGGGAGGTACACATGGCCGCGGCTTTGGAAAACATCAAGGTAGTGGATTTGACCCGAACTTTGGCCGGCCCATTTTGCACCATGATGTTGGGCGATATGGGAGCGGACGTGGTGAAGATCGAAGAGCCGGGACACGGCGACGAGACCCGGGGCTGGACTCCATTCTGGAACGATGTCAGCACCCAGTTCCTTACCTTCAACCGCAACAAACGTAGCCTGTCGATCAACCTAAAAGAGAAAGAAGGGATAGATATTGTCCTTGGCCTGGCCGCTGAGGCGGATATCATGGTCGAGAGCTTCCGAGGCGGCACCTTGGAGCGCTTGGGATTGGGATATGACGCTATCCGTAAGATTAATCCGGACATAGTCTATACGACAATCTCCGGCTATGGGCGCACCGGCCCCATGGCCCACATGCCGGGATACGACTTGCTTATCCAGGCCTACAGTGGCTTGATGCACCTGACCGGCGAGCCGGACGGCTTGCCGTTACGTGTGGGATATTCCTTGGTTGACCTATTTACGGGGATGATGACCTACGGCTCCATCCTAACGGCCCTGCGTCATCGCGACAATACTGGAGAAGGCCAGTTGATCGACTCGTCGTTGTTGGACGGTCAAGTGGCCACTATGAGCTACCATGCCACCGGCTACCTGGCCACGGGTAACGAACCCCACCGAATGGGTTCGGGCCACCCCAGCTTGGTTCCCTACCAGAGCTTTCAGTCTTCCGATGGGTATTTCATACTCGGCTGCGCTAACCAAGGGCTATGGGAGCGGACCTGCCGCGCCATTGGCCACGACGGCCTACTGGACGACCCCCGGTTTACTACCAACACCGACCGTGTGCAGCACCGGGCGGAGTGCGTAGCGGCCCTCAGCGAGATATTCGCAAATGAGACCACTGAGCATTGGGTCGACCTGATTTCAGGAGCGGGAATCCCTTGTGGGCCGATAAACCGGGTTTCCGAAGTGGTAAACGACCCGCAAGTTCAAGCGCGCAACATGTTTGTTGAAGTGCCTCACCCTGAGGTTCCAGATTTGCGGATTCCCAACTCTCCCATGAAGTTGCTTGGCTCGCCGGCTACTATACGCCGTCACCCTCCTTTGTTGGGCGAGCACAACGACGAAATTCTGGCCGCCGCTGGGTATGACGCCAACGGGATTTCCGACTTGAGAGATAGGGGGGTCATCGGCCTCAAAGGCGTTAAGGTTGCCCCCGGGCATTAGGAGTAAACGCTAAACCCCTGACTGCTGGGTGGGCAGGATTCACGGGGTTGGTCACCGTTTCCGTGGACTAGAATCCAGGGATCAGAACTAGGAGAGCAGAATTCAGGGAGTCACATTGGCATACAAGCAAAGAGTAAAACTGATTCACACATCGGACATCCACCTGGGTGACGAAAACCGGCACCCAGCCTCCGTAGAGGCCTTGCAAGCTCTGATCGACGCAGTTCCTGGCTTGGGCGGCGATGTGCTGCTATTGGTCGGCGATATTTTCGACAACGGCAGAGTGGGCAACGATGTGCTGGAGTTCTTCCTAGAGCAGGTGGGCCGTCTGAAAGTGCCTGCAGTCCTGCTCCCAGGGAACCACGATCTATACGCCGACGACTCGGTGTACCAAAGAGCGCCCTTCGACCATATGCCGGATAATCTACACCTGTTTACCGACACCATGGGCCAGACCATCACTTTCCCTGAGTTGACTTTGGACCTTTGGGGCAGGGCTATGCCCTACCACACGCCGGAGTTTCGTCCGCTCTTGGGTATGCCCGAAGCTGGGGATGGCCATTGGCTGGTGGCTTTGGCCCACGGTCACTACCACTACGAAGAAGATCGTGACCAGCGCTCGTCTCCTATTTACCCCTATGAAGTTGCTGCTGCCACCTGCCACTATCTGGCCCTAGGCCACTGGGACCGTCACGTTGAGGTCTCTAACGGGCCGGTGGTCGCGGCTTATTCGGGCACACCCTTGGGACCTTCTCGAATCGACCCAGTTGGTTCGGTTTCGGTGGTCGACTTGGACCCAGAGGCCGGCGTGTGTTTAAGCCGAGCGTCTCTGTAAAGCGGACAGACTCCCTTTTAAGGTCCATAGCCGGGTGACAACTGCCTGCCATGTGTGACCAGACAACCCACGTCCTCGTAGCTCGATTCCCGATCTATTTTAGGTGGACCCCATCAATAAACGGGCGCATGTGGTTACTTGCTCTGCGCCCGGCATCGGTGCCTAGTGTCCCGAATTCACAGGTCAGCCTTATTCGAGAGTCCCGAAGGCATCGGGGCGTGTCCAACCGGGATTCCAACTTGAACAATTGCCGCCACGAATCGGAGCAAGCAGAATGAAGCATTTAGGCCGGGAACACCACATCTACATCCTGGAGCCGGAGTCTGTACCCGCTATAACCATTGACTCCAAAGAAGAGTTGATGGTGGAGACTTGGGACGCATTTGTGGGCGAGCGAGACCCCTTGGTCCTGGAAGAATCCTTGAAGGGAGCGGCCACCGGCCCGATTGCGGTAAATGGTGCCCAACCTGGGGATGCCCTGAAAGTGGAGTTTCTGAGCATAACGCCTAAAGAAGTTGCCGCTCATATGGTGATGCCCGGCCGCGGCTTTTTGGCCGAGGATTTTCCGGAAGCCTACCCGACCATAATCAAGCTTGAATCCGGCGATGCTGTCTTGCCCAGCGGCGTGCGTGTCCCGCTTATGCCTTCCATGGGATTGGTGGCAACTACGCCGACTTACCGCCAAGAGACCGCCAGCGACTCCGGTCCCTACGGCGGAGATATTGACATGAAGGAGTTGGTGGCAGGGAGCACCCTATACCTGCCAGTATTCGTGCCCGGAGGCATGCTGGTCTTGGGAGACTGCCACGCCGTGGTGGGAGACGGAGCGGTGGCTGGCACTGGCGCGGAGTGCTCGGCCGACACCCACATCCGGGTCACGGTGGAAAAGGGCATGAACCTTGAGGCTCCAAGGGCGCTGACCCCGGATTTTTTCGTAGTTCTTTCCCACGGGGAGGACCTGGGAACAACAATGAGACAGGCGGTGCGCAGCATGGTGGACTTTTTGGTTAAAGAGAAGGGTATGGAACCCTACGACGCTTATACCCTGTGCAGTTTAGCGGGAGATATACGTGTCTCCCGAACGTTCCGCCCCATCAGCCCGGTAAAGATGATGCTGTCAAGACATGCTCTGGAGCAACTGGGGTAAGGGGTTTCAAGGAGACGTAGCAGCGCTTTTCGTCACGTCTGGCGAAACCCCATCGGACTCCCGTTCTGCGGAAATGACGTGTTGCTGGTTTTACTTAGGTAGAGCAGTACAAGAGGAAAGTCCATTTACCAAGAAACAATCCGAAGGACCATCCTAAGGGCAGTTACGAAGCTTCTGTTTCCTCTGCCCGTGCTTTCAGGGCCTGGTTAAGATTCGTAAACCCCAGTAACGTGTCATTCAACATTCCCATAACGCCCAATATTGGCACCAATATTCCTCTGAAGCGTTCTCCCTGGATGAATCGGATTCCACCGTCATCAGTGACCTCTATGATGTAATAACACCCACCGTCGAGGATGCCGGGCAATCCCAGGCGCCCCATCCAGCGCAACTCCCTATTTGGCTCAGCCACCAAGACTTTTGCCTTGAATGTCCACCCCTTCCCGCTCGGTGTTTGTAACCGCACCGTCAAGGTTTGTCCGGGAGTGAGTTCGCCCTCGGCATATGTTATGAAAGGGTTCCACTGGGGGAAGGACCGGAAGTCTGTCAGCACAGTCCATACCCGCTCAGTCGTGGCGTTGATTGTTATCTCGGTGCGGATTTCTTTCAAAGGGTCCTCCAAAGGGTCCTCATATTTTCCGCAACCGTTTGGTTGCCTTTGGATTATTTTCATGTTACTTAACCGAGTAGCCACCGTCCACGGTCAGCACCGCTCCGGTCACGTAGTCCGACCCGGAGCTAGCCAGAAAAACTACCGGTCCTTGAAGCTCTTCGGGTTTGCCCCAGCGTTCGGTGGGAATCCGCTGGTTTATCAACTCGTACCTGGCGGGGTCCCGCTCCGGGATGCTCTCGGTCAGACCGGTCATAAACCACCCAGGCAGAATGGCGTTAACCTGGATGTTGTCCGATGCCCAAGCCACCGCCAGGCTCTTGGTAAGTTGCACCACGCCGCCCTTGCTGGCCGAATAGGGAGAAACCCAGTCGCTGCCGAAAAGGGAAAACATTGAACCGATGTTAATGATTTTGCCGCCGCCTTGCTTCTTCATGTGGCGGTGCACCTCTTTGGAGGCTAGAAACACCGACTTTAGGTTCACGTCCACCACACGGTCCCAGTCGTCGGCGCTGAGTTCTTGGGGCTGGCTACGGATAGAGATTCCAGCGTTGTTCACCAGGATGTCAACCCGGCCCAGCGCTTCCACTGTGTGGCTCACCATGCGGGCAACGTCGGCCTCTTGGGACACGTCCACAGCAATTCCCAGGGCTTTCACTCCCAAGGCTTTGATTTCCGCCAAAGCTGTGTTGGTCTTGGCTTCGTTCCGAGCCGCCACCACGATGTTCGCTCCGGCGCCCGCCAGTCCCAAGGCCATGCCCAAACCCAAGCCGCCGTTTCCGCCGGTAACGATGGCCACTTTACCCGTCAAATCGAAGAGGCCTTGTGATTCCATGAGGTTAGGCTCCTGAAAGGATTAACCAAAGACAAACTACAGAGCTACGGGGACAGTCTGGATAGGCAATAAAACCAGTCACAAGACTAATAGTTTTCCCGGCATCGGTGGCGACGAGCCAGACTGGGAGTTACTTGTCTCGGACCAAGGGGATCACCTTTTTGCCAAAGAGGCGCATGGAGCTATCGACTTGGTCGGAAGGTATCTGGCCTACGTTAAAGTTCAGCATCAGGTTGCGCACGCCCACGCCTTGAAGTTCCTCTATCTGCTCGGCTATTCGCTGGGGCGTGCCAGCCAGGAAAGCGTGCTCCACGACCTCTCCGGGAGGTGGGCTTTGTCCCGGAGGCCTAGGCGGTAAGCCGCCGGGGTTGAATCGGATCCGGGCGTCCCGGAGGTGCTCCTGGTAACGGCCCAAAGCCGCCTCGGCGACTCGTAGACACTCTTGGTCATCGTTCCCGACGTAGATTGCCCGCTGGGCCCAAGTTTCGTTCAGGTTATTCTCGATCTCTTTCTCAGCGATTCCAGCCTCTACCATGGTGTCGTGGTACAACTTTAGGCGGTGGCGTAGTGTGTCCACAGTTTGGACCCCAATTAATGCTGGACGACCTTGCTTGGCGATTTCCACCAATGAGCCTTCGGAGATACAAGCCCGCACCAACAGAGGGTGTGGCTTCTGGTATGGACGGGGACGCAGCACTGGGAACTTGGCATCCCAGAATTCCCCATGGTGGTCCACGTCTTCGCCGGTCCAGGATTTGATCAGGAGCTCTTCCGCCTCTTCCAGCATGTTGCGGCCCTGTTCCAGGGTTGTGCCGTAGCCGAAATACTCATACTCGTTATAAGCCGAGCCGCGGCCCGTGCCAACGATCAAACGACCGTGGCTCAGTTGGTCCAGGAGAGCTGTCTGCACCGCCAGCCTAACCGGATGGTGCAGCGCCATTTCCACCACGGCGAAGCCAATGAGCACCCGTTTCGTCCGGCTGGCCACGGCGGCGCCGAAAACCACCGGGTCGGCGTAGGCCACCGCACCGTCGAAGTGGTGCTCCGTCAGCCAAACGGCGTCCAATCCAATTTCCTCCGCTAATTCGATTTCCCGGAGGGTGCTTTCGATTACCCGGTGGTCCTGTTCGGGGTCGCTACTGATGGAGAAAACAAAGCTGCCAAACCGCATTAAGCTGGCCTCTCATTCATAGTTGCTGGTCTACTTTTAGATTTCGGGGGTATGTCAACTACCGGACTTCAGATGCTGGTCGAAGAAGTCCAGAGTCCTAGGCCAAGAAGTGTCCGATGCCGCCTTCTGGTAACGGGCCGCTGTGTAGTCCATAAAGGCGTGGTCGGCGCCGGGGTACGTGTAAAACCGGTGAGTCTTGCCCAACCGGGTAAGCTCGTCATCCAGCTTGCGCATATCGTCTTGGGACGGATTTTCGTCGATTTCGCCGAAGTGGAATAGGACGGGGCAGTTGATACCCTCGGCCTGGTCGAAAGGCGTCTTGACGCCTTGGCCCCAGGTTACCATCAAGTTGCCGCCGTAATACGGTACCGCCGCTTGTAGGTGGGGATTGTTGGCAGCGGCCAGCCACGTGACCCGGCCACCCATGCAAAAACCCGTTATTCCGATGCGATCGCCGTTTACCGACTGGTGTCCCCGTAGAAATTCCACAGTGGCATTGATGTCGGCCACTATGTCTGGGTCGCTCAAATGCTGGACCCGGTGGGAACGGTCGGCCAGCATTTCTTCGGTGTAGCGGTGGAATAGGTTGGGTGCTGCTGCGGCGTACCCCTCAGCTGCCAGGCGGTCGCTCATTTCCTGGATGAACTGGTCGACCCCACCGCCGTGCTGGCTCACTATTACGGCCGGGTAGGGACCGTCGCCTTCGGGTCTACTGAGGTAGACGTCCATGTCCTGGCCGTCAACAACTACGGTTTCCCAAGATGATGGCATGGCTCTTTGCTCCTTAGATACGAATGGGAAGAATTACTGCGGTTTTTTGGGCCGGGTTATTACTAGGGAATAAACTCAAAGGGTGGGTCAAGGCTACCAGCCATTTTCTAACCTTTTAGGCGTTTTTGGCTGCTAACGCTCTGGGCGACCCGCATTATCTCATATAACGAAGGGACGTGGCGCTTCTGCTGGTATAGTTCAACGACCCGGTATTACTAAATCGACCAGGCCTGGAAGAGTGGGTTCTGAAGAGTGGGTCCTAGGGAAGGTTCAGCACCCACTTAGCATCGCCTATGTCCTGAAATAGCAGAAATGTTCTGGCGTTCAACTCGGGCAGCATGCTGTTGGCTTTATTTTGGTGCGCTCCGTCGGAAGTCTTCCAGTACTCTAATTCCAAGGTCAGCCAGCGGGCGTTCAGGTCGAAGAAAACTGTAGCATCGGCCTGGATTTGCTCAAGGATTGGCGGGGGTGTGATGGACGCCATTAGCTCAACAGCTTCCTGAGCGTCTGATACCTATTCCGTATAGACCGCCACGTTTTCGATGTCCGAGAGTGACTGTTGAATGTTAGCCCTGCGGCGGTCCGAAATGCTCCCCCTCAACTCCATTATCTGGTCCAATACTTGGAAATAGTCAGTAGCCTGCGTAGTTACCGGGTCTTCCCAATTCGACAGCCAATCTACGAACCGGGCCTCAAAATCCTCATAGTTTAGCCCCACCACCGAATTCAGAGCCTCCGGAAGTTCCGCCCCTGAGGCGATTTCTCGCAGTGCATCGAAGGGTGACGATTTATCGAAGGTCTCGTTCATGAAACGAATGATCATGTACGATTGGTCGTACTGGAGCCTAATGCGGTCTGGTTCGCTCCTCTCATTCCATTCTTTGTTGCTCTCCAACTCAGCAAGAGGAAATAGGGTTTCGGATTGGGCAGCCAGCTTGGCATTGTCAGCGGTTCGGAACCGATGCAAGGCAAAGGCGTTGGAGCGGGGTCGTTCCCGGCCCAGTACCGTTTCGTAGAACTCAGCGAGGCCTTCGTTTAGCCAATTCGGCACGATTTCGTCGTCTATAATCCCATCGACTACGTGATGGACGTATTCATGGACTAAAACCCTCTCCAGTCCAGTGCGGAGCTTGTCCGCCAAAATATATATTCCGGGCTTGAAGCTGAAACTCCGTTAGTAGCCGCCCTGCCAGCCCAGGTTAACCAAGGTGGCTTGGCTTAGGGTGTCGAGAGTGACTCGGTTGCCCACCATATATACGTCGGGGACCGGAGCCATCGGCTCGCCCACGGCCTCTTCCATTTGACCCGAAGCGACCTCCAACCGGTCCCGTACCTGTACAGCCAAAGCAGGGTGCACGTCATCCGAGAAGAAGACACCGGCTTCCGGCCCGTGGAGGCCATTCATATGGGGGCCCCAAGCTAAACGACTCCAATCCGGGAATTTGTAGCTCTTGAAGTTGGTAAGCGATTGACTCTTTTCGCCCGTCAAAATCGAGGGTTACCCGCCAAGTCCCAGCCGCATCTTGGATGCCGTATCGGGTCCAAGCAGCTGTTCCCGCGCTATTCGCATAATTAACGCCGGTGATGACGTCACCGCCTTCCTGCAAGAGGGTTAGTTGATCATTTTCGTCAATCCATCCAGCCCTTTTGCCCGAGGGTTCGGTGAAGGTGACATCGACCTTTTCCCACGACGGCAAGCCTCGAACGTTGAATACTACGTTGCGTCCTGCGATGGGTTGCTCCGGCGACATGAGCAGCGTTACGCCTTCGCCTAAGTCGAATACGGTTGTGTCTTGAGGGATGGGCAAATGCGGAGCGGCCGTTAGCGTGGCTGTTGGAACCGGAGTGGCCGTTGAGGCGGCTACTGGAACCAGAGCGGCGGTTGGCATGGTCGTTGGAACCGGAGTGGTTGTTGGAGCCGGGGTGGCTGTTGGTATTGCAATTGGAGCCGGAGATGGCGTTACTGTCGGAACAGGTGAGGCTATTGGAGCTGGAGTGGCCGTCGATGTTGGAGCCGACGGGGCGGCTGCCGGAGTGGCCGTAGCCGGAGTGGCCGTAGCCGGAGTTTCATCCAGCCTAGCCGCTTCTGACTCTGGTTTTAGAGCTTCGCTGGTGGCTATCAACGCGGCGATGGGTTGAGGAATGGCGGTGATGGAGGGCTGGACCGTGGCCTCCCTTTGTTCGGCGTTTCGATCTACAGAGTTGTCGGAAGTGGTACAACCGTGGAGCGCCAAGAGTGCGCCGAGAGCCAAGATAGCGATTAAAGTTTTATTCACCGGAGCCTTTCGTGCCGAACCAGGATTATGCTTTGCCGTTTTGCTAAGGGGTAATGCCGCTGCCTTCAAGTCCAGTTTATGTTTGTGGCAAACTTAAAGTCAAAGCCAATCGCTATTGATTTGCAGAAACTGATTAATATCCGGGCATGAGTTTTCTCTGCCCTAAGCTGGGTGGCGGAACTTTAGGGCTGGAGGGCGTTCAACAATCAAATCCAGCTAGAACAATCCAGCTAGAAAAACAACGTCCGCGATGCACTCAAGAATCATCTTCTCGGGCTATCCCTGGTATCTGAAGGAGTTTGCCAAAGGGGCGGTGTACAGTGCGGCCCGCGGAGGAAGAGTGTAGCAAATAAGTTAACTTGTTTTAGCCCAAGATACCCTGAAATTAAAGTTTTCAGGGTATCCTGAGACTTGCATGAGCGGGAATCCGATAACGGCTGGGCCAAGCTAGTAGTTCACCAGGTTACTTGCGTGGGAGGTCTAAGCCCTAAAAAATCGCCAACGGGTTTACCGGTGAGCCGGTGGCGTTTTTGAATCGCAGCGGGGCAACGTTGAACATGAACTCCCAGCGGTTCAGGCGTTGGCACACACGGACCACTTCTTCGAAATTGGCTGCGTCGATAAGCCATAGCCCCATGGCCACGATGCCAACCCTGTGGATGGGCAGACCAATGCTGAGGTAGCCACTGGGTTCAGCGTCTTGCGAGGCATCGGCGGCTATGATCGAGATGCCTCTCTCATGCAGCCAAGGCAGGGTTTCGGCGTGCAGGCCGGGACGACCCGATGCTGGTGGGCCCAACTGCTCGCGGCGCTTGTACCAGCCCAAGCGTAGACACAGGGCGTCGCCCTCTTCCAAACGGACCCCTTGAGCCTCCTCGGCCGCTTCCAGGTCCTCGATATACACACCCTCTCCGGCCTCCAACCACTCCTTGCCTTTTACGGCGGTAATGTCCAGCAATACTCCCCGGGTCACTATGCCGTTTTGTGCTTTGTCTATGTCCATGGTGGTCGCCTTGGTATCGGAAGTCACATCCGACGGTGGCCTTCCGTTGTACATCTTCCCGTTCCAGAACTGATGGCACAGGCTGTCGACGTGGGTAATGGTAAGGCCGTGGAAAGAAAGGCCGATGAAGTCCGAAGTTCCTCCCGGTCCTTCCTCGGGCACGGTGTCGCCGCCCCTGACTATGTAGTGCAAAGGCGGAATCGATGTTACGTCGGGGGCGATCTCCGGGACGATCAACCGGGAACAAGTCACGCTGATGCCCTCTTTGACCAAAGCGCCGGCCTGTGCCCGCTTCTTGTCGGTGATCAAATTCAGTGTGCCGAGTTGGTCGTCGTCGCCCCAACGGCCCCAGTTGCTCAGGGAATCCATCCAGCCGATTACCTCTTCTTCAGTGGGGATTTGCCTTGTTGCCATGTTGTTCTCCTTTCACCCGCTTTTTATTGGAAACACTCCGTTAGTTTTAGCTTCCGTTAGTCTTAGCTATGGAGATTTCAACTCGGAAATGGTGCCGTCGACGTAGAGAATGTGTACCGCACTAACCAATGTTCTCTCTATGATCGCATTCTGAGATTGGTCCCGTCCCTCCTGTAGCTTGGCGATGAGGGCGCTGATCGTTGTGTCACCATCAATGACCGACGCAATCTCCGCTACCAGGCTGCTGCACGGGGTTCCCTCGGGCTCGCTGGTCGTTGAAATTACATTACCCCAATCGAACCTCCCTCGGCCCAGCACCGGTTTTCGCTTCACTTCCACACCGGGGGCCAGGCAGGGCACGGCGGAATAGAACACGGGGTGCATGACCCCTTCAGGAGTCAAAAGCGAGGTTAGCAGGGATTGACGTCGGGAACGCTCGCTTTCCACTTGGCCGACACTGGCGATGAACTCCGGTGGCGCATCGCCCCGTTCCAGCACCGCCCGTTCGTAACCCCGTGGAGGTTGCCCAGCAACGGCCCGGATAAACGCTTGCCGGGGCGTGAAGACTGCATCACTCCCGGTTAACCGCCGGGCTTCCCAAAAGTAGGAACTGGAACTCAGGTTGCTGGAGTAGAACAGCTTAGCCATATTCCGGAACTGATTGTACTCCTGCATATACAGTTCCTGGTATACCTGGCCCGCTGCTTCCCCCATATCCGGGTCGCTGAGGGATGTTGTGATTAGGGCAGCGGCTAGGACGCCGGACATGAGAGCCAAGTGGACCCCCGAAGAAAATAGCGGATCGACGAAGCAAGCGGCGTCTCCTACTAGAACATAGCCCTGCCCGGACAATTCTTGACAAACATAAGACCAGTCTCTTACCACGTTGGGACCGGTGGTAAGTTCCGCGGTGCGCAACAAATTGGCGATTGCTGGCCCTTGGGCCAATTGGTCCATCAAGAACTGACGCAAGCCCAGTCGGCGTATGCCATCCTGGCCACTTTCACTGTCGACAACGGCGCCCACGCTGGCCAGACCCGTGTGGAGGGGAATAGTCCAAAGCCAGCCGTTGGAACATGACTCTATAAATATATTAGACTCGTCGGGCTCTGGCAGCCGCTGGGCACCCCGAAAGTAGCCATAGACCGCCAAATTGCGAAAAAACGGGTCCCATTGCCTGAGCCCCAATTGCCGGGATAGAAGACCACCCTGGCCGCTGGCGTCCACAACGAAGCCTGCAGGTATGATTAGGCGTTCGCCTGTGGAAGTTACGCAGCGGACCCCGGTGGCCCGACCATCTTGGAAAATTACTTCAATTACTCTGTGGTTCTCCCACACCTCTACCCCGGCCTTCCGGCTGTTGTCCAGCAATATCTGGTCGAACTGAGGGCGGGAAACTTGGTAGGAGAATGGGTACCTTTGGTTGGTTTCCTTGAAATACCAACTCCAGGGTTTGGTGTCGTTGCCCCAGACCATGGTGGCGCCCCATTTCTGGAGGAAACCGGCCTGCTGGATTGCAGGGAGAGCGCCCAATTCCTCTAACACGGGAATGCTCGCTGGTAGAAGCGATTCGCCAATATGTTCCCGAGGAAATCGGTCGCGTTCCAACAACAGGGTCCGGGTCCCTTGGCGCGCAAGCAGAGTGGCCGCAGTGCTCCCTCCCGGTCCACCGCCGATAATCACTGCATCGTATTGGGAGCCAATTTGGCTCAACCTATGACCTCCATAACCTCCGGCGTACCCAAAGGACTGGTTCCCTTTTGTGGTGCCTTGCAGAGGTAGAAATGGCACCTATGGCGGGAAGGTGGCTCCACCCTATAAGTGTAATGGGTTGATGGATATGTTGAGGATGCATGAAAGATTTCTGGCTGCTTTACGACTACTTCAAAAGCTGGTGGCGGATATTGTTTATCTGCTGCGCCCTGGGAATTTTTGGCGCCGTTTTAATAGATCAACCCAAGATATTCGCGAAGGAATCCTCGGCCACCACAACCTCGGCTTTGCCTGACGAAGGCCGTTTCACGATACCGGCAATGATTGGTGATGTGATTCCCCGCTTAGCTGATGCCACCCAAACTATGACGGCATTTGATGGCGTTTCAGGTGCATCAGGTCCACCGAGGATCTGGGAAGTAAACGGACCGGCCACCAGGCCCACAGCCTCTAGGCTGCACGAGTATAACGGAAATTCCGTGGATCCGCGAGGAACGGCAACTCAGGGTATTTCCGGATATACCTGGGATTGGTGGAAGGGGACTACTTTGGGGGGAGTTGTCGGCCTTCTGGTAGCGATCGGAATTATCTATGTTTGGACCGACGCAAAGGTCTACCGACTGCGAGGGCAGACGCTTCGATCTAAATAGACGCTTCGATCTAAATAGACTCCGGCTAAATAGACTCCGGGAGAATATCGGAGATACCCCGTAAAACAGCTTGTTCGCCTGAGCCTGTGTATCCATCGTTCTGGAAAGAATCCTTCGACAGGCCCATGGCGAACAATTCAGATGCTGTTGACCGCAAGCGGTATGCACCACCCTTCAGTGTTGTGGCTCGTTGTTGTGGCTCGTTGGTTTCAGTGCCTTGTTAGACGGCGGAAGTCTCCTCTACGGGTTTCCCGGTAGCCGGGTTCACTTCAAAGGAACCGGGCAAATCCAACTCCTTGGCGATTTCCCGGACGGCTGGGAGTACCTCTTCACCCATTAACCTCAGGCTGCGCATCGCATCGTCATGATCCATTGCGCCATCGCCGTCCCAGAAGCACACACTGCCGGGGCGGATGTATTCCAATACGTGACGGATTTTGGCAATCACGGTCTTGGGGGTACCCGAGATGATGGTGTAATCGTTGATCTGCTGTTCGTAAGGGCGGCCCAAAACGCCGGCTGCTCCGCCTCGGTTGGCTGTCGCAAAGGATTGGGTCGGCAAGACCCTGGTGCGCGACGTGAGGCCAGGCAGTTTCAACAGGGCCGGATTCACAGTTCCCTCGTTGCCGGCCAGGAATGGGTTGCTGGGCCCTTGTACGAACTTCCGACCGGTTTTATCGGCAAGTTCCTCGGTCTCGTCTACGTGCACTTTCCATAGGTATCCAATGTTCTGCGGTCCGGATTCATAACCTTCTTCCTTCGCGATTTCGTGGTAAAGGTCGAAGGCTTGCTTGGTGGGCTCCAATTCCGTGGATAGCATAACGTAGGGAATCCGCTGCTTCGCAGCCCAAGTTAACGAGTCTCGGCTGACCACTCCGGGAAGCCATATTTGTGGGTGAGGCTTTTGGTAAGGCCGCACCCAAGGGTTAACGTGGCGGTATTGATAATGCTTTCCTTCCCAGCGGAAGGGGCCAGGGGTGCTCCAAGCTTTGACGATGAATTCGTGGGCTTCCTGGAATCTTTCCCAGTTGTATGTGGGTGGTGAATTGTGGGAAACGCTTTCCCGGCCGGTGCCTCGCACCCAGCCGGAGACTAGGCGGCCATGGGAGATAACGTCGATCATCGCTAGTTGTTCGACCAGCCATAGCGGGTCATCCCAGATGGGCAGAATGTTGCCCAGCAGGACAATCTTCGCCTTTGTGGTCATTCGCGCCAGTATAGATGCTTCCACGTTCATGGCGCCGCCCATGCAGAATGGCGTGCTGTGGTGCTCGTTGAGCATCAAACCATCGAAACCCATTTCCTCCGCATAGAGCTTTTCGTCCAGATAGCGATTATATAAGCTAGCGGCCAACTGCGGATTGTATGTGTCGTTACTTACCTTTAGATCCATGATTGGCGCACCTGTGGCCCCGAAATAGCCCGAGTCGGGGTCCTGATAGGGCCGTTCTGTGAAATATCCGATAAACATTTATGCCTCCAGATTCGGCTTTGCCTTCAGGGCTATACTTTAATAAGCGGAAAAGCTAGCGCAGGGCGTCTAACCGACCACAAACTAACCCCGAGGCTGTCTCATAGCGCAGCGGCATTATAGCATTCCACCAGACCAAATGCATGATGATGTGCTGATTTGGGCCACTGAGTCGATCTAAAGCGGCGTTGCGGGTAGGGCCTTCGGTGGACGGGGAGTCTGAACCCAAACGCGCCGCAGTAGCATCCCAGGAACCATATGGCATTTCACCCAATAATCTCCCAATGATTGGTTCGATTGATTGGTTCGATTGATTGGTTCGATTGATTGGTTCGATTGTTCCAACGCGTGGTTCGGTGTTTTTGGGCTCTCGATTATCTGTTAGCAGAGATGATATAAATACGTGCCCCGTCATTGCCCAGCAGGTATATGCCTGGCCTGGCATAAATCAGCGTCCCTAGAGTAACGTGTTGCTCCAGTACGATATAAGAAATCAAATGCTGGGTATAAATATTATCGGTATATCAGGTGGATTTATTGATTAAGGCAAAGTTCCGCCCGCTCTCCAAGCCCACCGCACGTCTCCTGTGGCCCATCCTCGGCATGTTAATGTTGGGAATATGGGCCTGCGGTGGCACGGCGACGGCGGTACCGGCTGTGCCGAGCACTGCTGTTCCGGCTGCAACCTCGGCGCCGGTTATTGCGACTCCGGCACCCGACCGTGCCACTACCGCCAGCCAACCTACGCTCCAGCCGGGGACGGCAACTCCGGATGCTCCGGATTCCGGAGATACGCGTTCGGTGCCGGTGTTGGACCGGACCAAGCATACCGTTCCTTTGATGGACCTATTATTCGACACCTTTGGTGGCGACCCCAGGTTTCTCCCCTTAGACCTGGCTACCGACGATATTATTGAGCAGTTGCGGGACGTTATAGCGCCCATAAACGACCCAAGTTATGGGTCACCCTCCGATCTGCCTTGGCTGGACGACGACAATTTGGTCATTGGATACCGGTCTGAGGGCGATGCGTATGCTTATCCAGTGAACATTCTAGATTTTCACGAGTTGGTAAACGACAGGATCGACGGTGTCCCAGTTTTGATAACCTACTGTCCCCTGTGTTTCAGCGGCGTGGTCTTCAGTAGGGTCCTAGACGGTGACGAACTGACCTTCGGCAACACCAGCGCCCTTTACATGTCCGACTTGGTGATGTACGACCACCAGTCGGGCTCGTATTGGTTTCAGGTGGGCGGAGAGGCCGTCGTGGGGGCGCTTTCCGGGTCTCGCCTCAGCCTTCTTCCGTCGACAACCATCACCTGGGGAGAATGGAGACGCCTTTTCCCCGACTCCAAGGTGCTCACAGGCATCGAACGGTCGCCGGCGGTGTTCGGTGATAGTCGTTACGGCCGAGGTATCTCAGCGGGATTTCAAGAAAGGATCAACGCGAGAGATTTCGTTTTTCCTGTGGATGAACGCAAACTGGACGACCGATTACTGGACGGTGAACTGGTCCTCACCGTAGAAATAGGCGAAGCTATAACCGTTTTCCCTCTGGGGTTGATCGGAGACGGTGTAGCTAATCATCAGGTTGGTGGGCAACCGGTCGCAGTCTTTGCGCTCACCGGCGACAGAGCCGCTGCGGCGTTTTCGAGAGAGGTGGATAGCCAGACCCTGACGTTTGAGTTCCGGGAAAATGATCAGCAGTTTGTCGACGTGGAAACCGGCAGTGTGTGGGATGCGCTGGGGCGGGCCACATCTGGGCCGTTAGCCGGAACAGAGCTGGAGCAGCTGAACACCCGCCGATCCTTTTGGTTTTCAGTGGCTATAGCCTTTCCCGGCGTTGAGGTTTTCCTCCCCTGACCGGAACCTTTGCCGTAGCAACTACCCTTCGCCTAGCCACTGTCTTGGGCGCGTAGTCATATAGTGGAACGTCGATATGTCTCTTGCGCGCCCGGTATGGCGTGCACCGGCCCATTGTTTTGCCCCCTTTTCTTGACAGTGTGGGGGTAATATGATAAGTTTCCACCGCCCAAAATCCAGCATTTCACGTCTATTGAGGGACTTGTATTGGAATCATTTATCGTCGCTATCGTTGCCGGTAGCGTTGCCTTATTGTTTGCTTTAGTCACCGCTATACGGGTATTACGGTCCGACCCGGGCAATCATGCGATGCAAGAAATTGGAGTCGCCATCCAAGAGGGGGCGGCTGCGTTCTTACGGCGTGAGTACACAGTGCTGGTTCCCTTCGTGGTGGTGGTTTCGGGCGTACTTTGGGTCTTAATAGATTGGCATATTAGGGACGATGTGGTTCCTCGCACGGCAATATCCTATTTGGTGGGGACAATAGCGTCGGCCACCGCTGGTTACATCGGTATGAACGTGGCCGTGAGGGCCAACGTTCGAACTGCGGCGGCGGCGATGCGGGGTTTGAACCCAGCGCTGCGGATCGCTTTCTCCAGCGGGTCGGTTATGGGGACCACAGTGGTGGGCATCGGCTTGCTAGGGGTCACCATCCTCTATGTTGTATTTCAGGATATATCGGTCGTGGCTGGATTCGGCTTCGGGGCCAGTTCAATCGCTCTATTTGCCAGGGTGGGTGGCGGTATTTTCACCAAAGCAGCCGACGTTGGGACTGACTTGGTGGGCAAAGTTGAGGCAGGCATACCCGAAGACGATCCACGCAATCCCGGCGTCATCGCCGATAACGTGGGCGACAATGTGGGTGACGTCGCTGGGATGGGCGCCGAC
>MUCU01000072.1 GCA_002817055.1 SAR202 cluster bacterium Io17-Chloro-G7
ATACCCAACACCACCGCCAACCGACTTCCTTTACAGGTTAACGCAACTCCTCTACAGGTTTAGCCTTATGTAGTTTTCACCTTGGGATCAGTTTAGAGCTTTATCCTGAATAGATTATCGAATTTACTGACAGCCATCGACTCAGTTCACCCGATGCCGGTCGCCCGGTTCTGACATAGCGGCTTATCTTGCGGTAGCTTGTTCGGCCACCAACAGTTCCAAGGCCAAATCGGGCTCCATTATCCCCCGTTTGATGGCCAAGTCCGCTTCCAACAAACGACGGTAACGGGCTTTAATGCCTTGCCAGGAATGGCGACGCGCTTGGTCCATGGTCTTGCGAACCACAAACTCCGACGATGTCCCCAAGCGTTTTGCTACCTCCGACTGGGGCAGACCCCGCTCGATGGA
The DNA here is from genome assembly GCA_002817055.1 of SAR202 cluster bacterium Io17-Chloro-G7. The sequence continues at coordinate 409 of MUCU01000072.1, forward strand.
GTCTCGGGCAAGGGCCATAAGGCGCAACTGACGTTCCACCATAGCTATAATGCTCGAGATGTCCCGACCGTCTTGGCGAAGCTGGTGCAGCAGCCGCAGGGCCACCCCTGGCTTGCCATCAATCATTGCGTCCACTGCGGCAAAAATGTTGCCCTCACGCACTTGAGCAACCAACTCTCCAACGTCGCTTTCTTCAATGGCGCGGCCCGTAGCGTAGAGGGACAACTTCTCAAGCTCCCGGTCCAAGGTCCACAAGTCGCTGCCTACCAGGTCGCCCAAGGACTTAATGGCGGTGGGGCTGATCTTCGCACCCTTAAATTGAGCTGCGTCCTTGATCCAACGGGCCAGCCCCTCGCCCGACGGCGCTTTCAAGGCCTGCACTTTAGACAACGGCTTCAGTAGCCGAAGCAACGGGTTGCTGTCCGATATGGCGCCTTCGATAAACACCAGCATCGTTGTATCCGGCATCTCGGGTATGGACTTTTGAAGGCCTTCCCAGCCGCCTAATGCTGGCGTCTGCTGACCACCCTCGCCCCTTTGGCTACGGCCACCGCTCCGCCGACGCTCCCCCGTTCTGCGTTCTTGCCTTGCCAACAAGCCCGTCACCACCACCAACCGGTGGCTGTCCATAAACGGCAAGGCTCCGCACATGCTAATCAACTCGGCGGGGTTCACTTGGTTGCCTTGCAACTGGTGGTAGTTGGCGTCCAGCAACTCGTCGATACCAGCCTCGGATTTAAGGCGGTTTAACGCTTCAGGGACCAGAAAGGTGTCGCCGTAAAGCACGTGGGCGGGCATCCAGACACTCCGTGCAGTGAGATTAGTAGCCGGGAGGGTGGGTGGTCTAGGCGGGGATTATACCACTGAGCTTCACATCAAAGGGTCTGCGGCGACAGCTTCCAGCGCCAATCCGCAGAGTTCAACCGGTCCACCGATGGCTTTAACTGCGTTCGGACAACACGCTCTGAAACTCGGCGATAAGCAGATCAGCCGTCCAGCTAGACAAATAGCACGGTTTGCGGTGGGTTCGAGGAGCGACTAGGTAGCTCCAAAAAGCTAGCCACGCATGGTCGATGTCCTCTTGTCTAGTGACCCTAAGGAGGACCGGAAGGTACTGATCGACAAACCGGTACACCAAGTGCTCAACCCCTTCCAAGTCGTCCGAGAGGTCGGGTAACTTGGCGGCGATATTCATCCAGAATGGATGGTCGAAAAGTTGGTTTTCAGTCACGGTCGATTCCTAAATATTAGCTATACAGTGGGTCCGGTAAGTCATTGTGGCTTCGGTGGATTGATTTTTGCAAGGGCTTTGGCAAACAGATTAGCGACTCCTCTTCCTGTTGGCCTTTTGTCCTTTTTGAGAGCGCAGCCAGAACTCACCCCAGCTCAACGCGCTGAGAAATGCCATATTCCTCAGCGCGATTTGGTCGGAGCCCGGGTGATTTCTCGTAAGTTGCGTGAGGGCCTCTTCCAGGCTCATCGCCTTGGGGACATTGCCCGAATCTAAGTAGGTTGCGGGCAAACCCAAAATTGCGTTTACGGTAGCAGGGTGCCCAAGCAGCTCCCACTGGATTTCCAAGACTTTCTCCAAATAGTCCGAAGCCCAAGTGTGGCCACACTGTTGTTAGCCGTACCTCCGTATTCTCGCCCGACCCCAGGGTGAAGCTGCCCTCCAAATTATCCTTACCCACTTTGGGAAAACCTTCCGGACTGCCTTCGCAACGCTGGCGGCAGACCAACGGGGACATCAGATTATCATGGTTATCTCATTCAAGGCCCACGGGTCTCTATCCTTCACTGGCGATAAAGCCTGATCGTAGCAGTAATACCTTACGCCCGCGCAAGGCACAAAGTAATGCCACAGCGCAACTTCAGTTTGGCCAAACTCCGATTCAGCTTCATTCCCCTCTTCCGGGACCTCTTCCACCATCACTAGCGTTAGCATCTCACACCTCCAGGCCTCAGGGCCGATATTGGTAATCAATGGTTCAGTGATTGTTCTGGTCGTGATTCAAACTAAGGAATCACCTGGATTCAGCCAAGATACCTTTGCGATTAGACTGGAGGGCTCCTTCATCGGCGGAAACGGGTTCCCAATTGGAGACATGGATTGAAGATATGCCAGGTTTAGCCAGCGCGTACTAGTTCCTTTTGCTTTTGTGCCTCCTTCCGGACCTGTTGCGCCTCCTTACGAACCAGCCGCTCGGCCTCATTTATACAGTCCTCACATAGCCAAACGTTCGTCCCCAAATCTATCGGGTACAGCCGGGCGCCTTGGCTTGGGCAGGCGAATACTCCGCATTTCTTCATACATGAACCCCCTCTCCTATTTTCAGAATCCTCATCCAACTTAGGCAATTGATGTGGGCAAACCCGAGCCGGGCAGGTACTTGGTGAGCCTGCTCAGCGTCCTTATCTCTTCCTTGCAGTGATCCAGAGACTTATAGTTGCCAATGAAACAAGCCACGTTGTCACCAGCCAAGAACAAAGAATAGACGCCGTCGCACTCGTACACTTTTGCGGAAACGATGCCCAGCATCTCGGTGAATATCGGAAGCTCAATCAATTCGTCCAACATCGGTTCCCCCTTCGCTTGGCTAAGCTGTCGCCAGTTCCCGGGCTTTTATCACCCGTACCTCAATGAATGCGGGCCGTGGCGCCTTTTCAGCAAGACTGTCCTCGATCAGTTTGGCCAACCTCGCAGTATCGTTGCCGTCATGGGCGTACATTGCGATCAGGTCTACCTTCTCTCTGATGGCAAGGTCAACGCTCATCTCTGCCACGGAGTTGGACACTGCGACTTTAACTCGCCATCGGCCTGACACCTGATTGAGTCGGTCAGCAAGAAATCCAAGGTTTACCATGGCATTGGCACAATTCTCTTGCTCCACCTGAAATGCAGGGACGGTAAATATGCTGACCGTTAATGGCGCCCCAGGCGGGATAACTTCCAACAGAATTCCTTCGCCCGTCGGGGCCAGAAAGTTCTTCGCAATGATGATTGCGCCCTCAGATTCCTTGGTAGATTTGTCCATCGCCACCAGGATTCTTTGGTACATACTGCAACTCACAATGTGGATCGCCCTATCCGGTTCTAGGTCGCGGGTCCATGGGCTTTAATTCGACAAAAACAACCCGACCAAAACAACCCGGCAAGTAACAGAAGGAGGGATTAATCGATAGCGCCTGCGTAGGCGGGACGGGCGAAGTCTTCGTTCTTGGCGGCGCGGGAAATGATGTCGGCGGCCTTTTCGGGTTCCAATTTGCCCATGTTTAAGATCGTGTGATACAGGCTTGGCTCACTGGGGCGTACTTGGAAGAATTTGCGAAAGTACGTCACGTTCGCCGACTCCAGTTGTTCTACAAAGGCCTCCGCTTCCTTGCGCTCAATATTTTCACGCTTCATCAGAGTCTCCGCCCGGACCTCTGGAGGCGCAATCAGGCCCACGTGTAATACATTCGGAGTATCTGCTAGGATCACGTTGGCGCCTCTACCGACGATCACCACATCACCCTTCTGGCACAAACCGTTCACGACGATGGTGGTGGCCTTGATAAAATCCTTGTCCTCTAATTTGGCGGGCTTTACGGGCCGCTCAACCAACATTGACTCATAGGCCTGGGATAAGCCAAAGCCTCCACCCCCATACATTTCTGCGCTAATAGACGAACGCTCCAGCATCGCCTGTATGAAGTCGCCCAGACGTTTTCTGAAGCTGTCTACTGGATTCTCTATGTCAACCAAGGCGCCGACGGGCACCCGGACCAATTTGGACGCTTCTGTCAGGACCAGCCGGTCTACAAAATCGATTCCCAGCTTTTCCGCCACCATTTGGCCGATGGTAGCGGCGCCACAGCCAATGGGTCCGTTAACGGTGATCACGGGCATAAGGTTCTCCTCCTCTTCGGTTGTCTCAATCCTGTGTCTCAATCCTGTGTCTCATTCCTGATAGCGGCTTTGACCCACTGCCTCCACTCCCAAGATTAATGGGGTTTAACAGGAAATTAACGAACAAAATTAACGTAGCTGTAGTTACCCGAGCTTCTCCCATTTAAAGATTTTTAAACCCGGTGGAAGTTGACCCTACGGTGGTATCCATCGACGGCAATTTTAGCCGTATCAGTCTTTTTCACCGGCCTTTTATGTACCGGTCCACGTTACCTCGGCGCCAGGTCACGCGACTGGAAAATCCTCACTCCAACTGGAACCTTTCGCTTGATTTCCTTGGCAATGCTTCGCCTAGTCAGCTTGGCCCACCCCTTCCGCTGGTGGGTGTTCATAACGATGAAATCGACACGCTCTCGGGCAGCATAACTAGCTACGCCGTCGGCTATGGAGGCTGCTTCGATCACGTCGCATCGCCACCGATGGGAATCGTCTTTGAACCGGCCTGCCAGTTCCGTTAGTTACGCCATGACTTCGGCACGGTATTCGCCATTTATGCCAAGCCCTGGATGCATATATCCTGTCGTCGCAGCTACTTTCCTGTTGGTCTGGATGACATGTAAAAGGATGCCTTCACCCACGCAATGAACAAGCTTGTTTGCCTCAGGAGGAACCATCTCGGTTTCGTTGGTCATATCCATCGGCACCTAAACCTTCCGGTAGGTGTCACGGTAAGCGTCGGCGAACGGCATCTAATACATCCAGTGCCGAACCGCAAGCTCCACGAGGTTATCTTCGGAATCCGGTTGTACGTCCAAATCCAACATCACCGTCACCCCCTAGATGGATTATGCCTTCGTGCTAGGAATCTTCTGTTTCAGTTACCTAAGTTCATTCCTCCCAAAGCTTTACCCAATCGCACTTGGCATTATTGCCCCTATATCAGCCTGTGATACTTGGCAAACTAGAATATCTAATTTACATGTGATTTAATGATAGAATATATTGTAGTATACGATATGTATTTAAGCTTGTATTGTCAACATTGTGCTATATTTCACACCTATATCGTTATATTTTAGCTATAGTAAGGTGAATCACAATATTTATTTCTTATTCATTGCATTATTCGTAATATTATGCTAGCCTGAAACCAGGCATCGAGAAATCACAGTTCCGAGTGTAGAAGGTTTCTTGGGGCCAGACTTAGGGGCAGTAAGAACTCCTAAGCCTTTGCCGGTCAATGTGGTGACCGGGAGGAGGTGCCGTTTATGAGGCGGTTCATGTGGAACCATGCATGGCACTACCCTTACCTAGCCGCCGTTGGTTTGGGGCCGTAGCGCAGTGGCGCAAGGTGATGGTCAGCGGCGGCTTGAGGAAGCTTGTGGCTCCACAATCTTAAAACGTACGCAGCCAATAGCTCGCGGCTAACACTGGAGCGGCGCATCCCGCAGTGATGGCGGGACCAGTGGAGTCAGAGGTGAGGCAAAAGAAACGGGTGTGGCAAAAAAGCCACACCCGTTTCTTTTGTGTTCCCTCGTTATGGGCCAAATACAGGTAACCAAGTAGCTTTGCAGAAGGTCAGCGCTTGGCCGACTTCCAGCAGTTCCTTCTTGAGTTCGGCCTCCGATGTCGGCAGCGCGGCCAGTTCCTCATATACCCTGACGGTGTTGGGTTTTCGGTGTTAGGTTTTCAGGGTAAGGCGCTGATTCCCCCTTCGATGCTTCTTCTGAAATAAGCCTACCCTATGATTCCCAGAACTCCCCGCTGTGCCAATAAGTTGATACTGAGGAGTTCTGAGTTTGTCCCGAGACCTCCGTGCTTCACCGTACAGGTAGCCTTTACAACCAACCCCCTTTGGCTTCTCAAGTCCGGCAGCAATCAAGCCCGTTTCCTGGCTATTTCCCAGGGCCGAAGGTTCATGACCGTTGGCGAACGGGCGTCTTCTATGGAATAATGTCACGGGATTCTAACCAACGGTTTAACACCCTCGCACCAGGGAATAATGTCACGGGATTCTAACCAACGGTTTAACACCCTCGCACCAGCTAATGACTGAATAAGGACTGCCCGCATGAAGTTTGCCCTGTTTACTCACGTCCCGTGGCCCGAGGGAACAGATCCTCAACGCGTGTTTGAAGAAACTATTGTTGAGTTCCAGTACGCAGAAGAACTCGGTTTCCACAGCGCCTGGCTGGCCGAGCACCATTTCTCCCGCTACGGCCTGGGCTCATCATCCATGGTCTTGACCGCTGGCATCGCCCAACGAACAAAGACAATCCGGTTGGGATCGGCCGTGCTTCTCCCGTCAATCCAGAACCCCGTTCGTTTGGCCGAGGATACGGCGACCGTGGACGCCCTGAGCGGTGGGCGTTTGGACGTTGGCTTGGGCCGGGGCACCAACGGTTATGAATTTACCGGCTTCAATGTGCCCTGGGAGCAGAGCCAGGGTCGCTACCAGGAAGGGGTGGCGATGATTAAAGGGCTTTGGAGCAACCAGGAATTTTCTTATGAAGGCAAGTATTTCGCCGCCGACCGTATTAGCCTGGTGCCGCCGCCGGTTCAAAAGCCCCATCCACCACTGTACTTAGCGGCAACTCTGACCCAGGAGACTTTGGAGTTTGTCTCCACCACCGGCCACCCTCTGATGATCGGCGTAGTCTTGGATACGGCGAATGCGGTGGACTTGTGCAATCGATTCGTGGAGCTATCCAAAAAACAGGGCCACAACGTCCCTATCTCTTCTATCCCTTTCTTCCGCTACTTTTGGGTTGCCGAAACCGAAGAACAAGCAAGAAAAGATGCCGCGATTGGGCTTAGCTGGACCTTGGACATGCTCCAGTGGCGCCGAACTTTCACCCGGGGCAGCGAAGTGTACCACCGCCTGGAAGACTGGAGAAGCACCCGAACCGAAGGTACGCTCAGCGTCGACTACCTGTTGGAAAATCGGGCCGTCATAGGCACGCCTGACCAGTGCGTGGCGAAAATCAAGGACTTGCAGGGCCAAGGCATTGAATACTTCGGTTGTAATTTTTCATTCGGGGGAATGGAACATGGTAAGCTTTTGAAATCGATGAAGCTCTTCTCCGAAGAGGTAATGCCCCACTTTTGTTAAACCCCGGCGGGAGTGCTGGCAGGGACCTGGCTATACCGCCGTCAGACCCTGGGCCAAACCAACCTGAAGGCCTAAGGAGGCGCTTGATGCCCATTATTGCCGAGCAACTGAGTTCCTACGCCGCTGGCTTGCATTATGACAATCTGCCCCCGGAGGTCGTCCACAAAGCCAAGCAAATGATCATTGACACCCTAGGTTGCGCCGTAGGTGGTTACGACAGCGACCCAGCCAGAGTCGCTAGGGAAATGGCGGCCACAGTCACCAGCAAACAACCGGCTACGGTCTTGGTAGGAAACGGCTCCAGCAGCCCGGATTTGGCCACCTTCGCCAACGGGGTGATGATACGCTTCCTGGACTTCAACGACGGCTATACCAGCAAAGAGTCGGGCCACCCCAGTGACAGCATTGCCGCCACGTTGTCCTGCACCGAGGTAGCCAACGCTGGCGGTAGGCGGTTGATAACCTCGACCGTGCTGGCTTATGAGGTATTCTGCCGCGTTTGCGACGTAGTGGACGTTAAGCCCAATGGGTTTGACCATGTGACCATAGGTTGCATCGCCAGCATCCTGGGCTCCGCCAAAGCCTTGGGGCTCTCCCAAGCACAGACTACCCAGGCCATAAACCTGGGCATTGCCCCCAACCTAGCGCTGTACCAAACACGCATCGGAGACGTTTCAATGTGGAAGGGCTGCGCCTATGCCAACGCCAGCCGCAATGCTGTCTTCGCCGCCATGCTGGCCCAACGGGGCCTCACCGGTCCTTCGCCCATCTTCGAGGGCGCCGGTGGTTATTTCACCGCCGTCAGCCACGGGCCATTCGAGCTTGAACCCTTTGGCGGCGAAGGTCAGCCTTTCAAAATATTGGAGTGCAGCATCAAGCGTTTTCCATTGGGACAGTATTCCCAGACGGTGGTGCAAGCTGCGTTGGAGGTGCGGGAGCAATTGCCGGATGCGCATGACATCGCCGAGATCAATGTGAGCACGCTTCAAACGGCGGTGAACATCATGGCTGGCGACCCCGAAAAGTGGCGACCCGCCAACCGGGAGACGGCGGACCACAGCATGCCCTACACGGCGGCGGTTGCCCTCATGTTCGGCGAAGTAGGGCAGCAACATTTTGATGACGAATACCTACGCAACGAGGCTCTGCTGGACTTGGTCGGCAAAGTCAGCGTTAGCGTCTCCGAAGAGGCCAACCGCAGGGTGCCCGAGGCCATGCTATGCAATGTCGAGGTGGTTACCAAGTCGGGCCAGCGATACAATTCCGAGGTGGCCTACCACAAGGGCCACTACAAGAACCCTCTGACCGACGCCGAGGTGGAAGAGAAATTCCGCAAATTAGCGGACGGAGTCATCCCACAAGCCCGCACCGATGCGCTCCTGCAACGTCTCTGGAAACTGGAAGAGGTGGAGCACATCGGCGAGGTGATTGGCCGGGCCCGGACTTAGGCCTGGGCCTTTTCCCGCTCGGGGTGGAACCCGGAGTGGTCCTCAAAGGCCCCCACCACCGGCGTTATCTGCTTGTAGAGCCCCCGGGCTCGTTGCTTGACGTAGCTCAGAGCTCGGTCCCGTAGCTCGCTGGGGCGCTCCCGCTGGGCTTTGTATTCAGCGCTTTCCAAAGGGCTGCTGTCGTCCAGTTCCCAAATGCACAGGTACTTTAGAACGCCTTCGCCCTCCTCCAACTTGAACCGCCGGGCGCTAACGTAGCCCGGTATCTCCAAGCGTTCGGTCAGGTGTTCCTCGTCATACCACCGGTTAAACTCTTCCTCATGCTCCGGGTCCACGTCCATCATTACCACCATCACCGTGCCGCCTATGTGCTGAACCGGATGATTATCTTCTTGCTGGGCCATGATATTACCTCCGTCGGGTGAATTGGGAATGCTTCCCACTAAGGCTATCCAACTAAGGCTATCCAAGCTGCTCTGCTCTGATCCTAGAACCTGGGCGAGAGGCACATCGCATGTGTGGTTTTAGGATGGGCGTCACGCCTTGGCTTTACTCCAGAACAGCCTTGTCACGTGCCTGGGGGTAGTATAACATTGGGACGTTTTACCGAGCGGGGCCGTACTCGTTAACCCATTGATCCGCAAACGGGACTCATGATCCAGCAAATAAAATTGACCGTAAACGGCGTTAACCACCAACTGGAAATCCCAGCTACCCGCCTGTTAATCGACTGCCTGCGCTACGACTTGGGCCTTACCGGCACCAAAGAAGGATGCAGCGTTGGCGTGTGCGGAGCCTGCACCGTGCTGGTGGACGGTCGGTTGTCGGCGTCTTGCATTACGCTGGCCGTTGCTGCGGATGGTGCGGCAATCACCACCATAGAGGGGTTGGCCCAAGGCGGCAATTTACATCCAGTACAACAAGCGTTCATTGACCACGGCGGCTATCAGTGCGGCATTTGCACGCCGGGGCAAGTCGTTGCTGCGGTGGCCCTACTGGAAGCAAACCCCGACCCCAACGAAGACGATGTCCGAGAATGGATGAAGGGAAACCTGTGCCGCTGCACCGGTTACTACGCAATCATGGAATCGGTGGTGAATGCCGCCAGGCTGGCGCACCAATCCGGGTCTCATAGTTCCGGGGCCCACAGTGAAGATACAGGAGATCGCTAGTGATCGATTTCCAGTACCACAGTCCCGAGACCCTGGCAGAGGCGTTCGAGTTGCTGGATCGTTATGGCGATGACGCCCGTGTGATTGCCGGAGGAACTGCCCTGGTACTGCAAATGAAGCAGCGGCTGGCCCAACCTGGCCACGTAATTGGACTGCGGCGTATCCCCGGCCTTTCCCAAATCCAGTGGGAAGCTGGCGGCGAAGCCCAAATCGGCTCTACGACCACCCATCAGGAAATAGAATCGAACTCAATCATAAAAGAACGGCTCCCGTTGATCGCCTCGACCTTCAAACAGGTCTCCACCCCCAGAATCCGCAGCATGGCCACCTTGGGCGGCGGCCTAGCCCACGGGGACCCCAACCAAGACCCGCCACCCACTCTGATCGCCATGGGCGCCCTGGCTGTTATCCGCTCCAGCGCCGAGAAAAGGGTTGTGCCTATTGAAGACCTGTTTGTCGACTACTACGAGACCGACCTGCGCCCCGGTGAGATTATGACCCGCATCATTATTCCGGCATTGCCTGCTGGCTCCGGCGGCGTTTACCTCAAATTCTTACCCAAGACCGCCGACGACTACGCCACGGTATCCGTTGCGGTCGTGGTCACCAAGGGCGAAGGCGATGCATGCCAAGACATCCGCATAGTATTGGGTTCCGTGGGCATGACCCCGGTGAGAGCTACGGAAGCTGAGGCGGTACTAAGGGGTCAGGAGTGGGACGAAAGGAACATTCAAGACTGCGGCGAAGCGGTTAGAGCGGCGGTAGATCCCTTGGACGATTTTCGCGGCTCGGCGTCGTACAAACGAGACATGGCGGAAGTGTTTACCCGACGGGCGGTGCAACAAGCGGCCGCAGCCTGCAAAATGGCCTGAGCCGTTTCAGTCGCCCCCTGCCATGTGAGCCTATTCGAATAGCCCTGGTTCTACGCTATTAGCCCATGTTATGAGAGCGTATGTTAATCGAAAGCCACTGCGTAATCCCTTTCAGCCCTGACCCAATCTGGGAACTACTATTGGATATACCTCGTACGGCGTTTTGCGTCCCCGGCGTGCAAAGTTTGGAACCCGGTGAAGAGGGTAGATTCCAGGCAACTCTCCAAGCCAGGGTAGGTCCAATTACTCTCGCATTCTCGGGTACCATCGAGTTACTGGAACAAAACCCGGATATCCACACGGCCAAATTCCGGGTACAGGGCTTGGACCGACGGGTGGGTGGTTCGTTTCAGACCCAGATGACCGTGCGTCTCATTGCCTTGGACACTGATAAAACGCAGTTGGATATCTCAGCAGACACCACTTTTATGGGAAAACTGGGCGAGTTTGGCCAACCACTAATCCGCCGCAAAACGGCGACCACTATAGACCAATTCGCCAAAAACCTGGCCCAACAGCTAGAACAGCGATCGTAAGTTCGCTAAAAACACCAAACCTCTCCTGCCCATCGAAAAGCTCCTCTCAAAGCCATCCACCTAGTCTCCCATTTACCAATCCCTCACGTCTTACTTTCATCTTCTACCCGTATAGTCCCTTTACGACCATCCCCATACCGCTGTGCTATTTCGCCGAATCCTTGGTTAACAACCTTCGTAAACCGAAGCCGGAAACCGGAGAATGCTGAGATTTACAGGGAAGCTCACCCAAGCCTCTTGTGGATTCCAACTTACCTCGGCAGTGTTAGCACCCATGGATGATTTGAAAACTGAGCGATTATCCAAAAACTCCCCCACAATAGAGGCCTAGCCCCCTATGACAATAGGTGGTCGTCCCGTGTTTGCGAGCAATGCTCAAACCTAAACTAAGTCCAATACCAATTTCAGCGTGATTCTCGGAGACCCACACAAGGCTAGCGTGAACCAGCAGGTGGGACTCACTCTGAAGACGGTATGGAAATTGGTTTGGACCGGAACAGCATGGCTGGGTAATGGTTGCAGTGAAAGCCATTTACCAACGGGACAGCCACCGCAAGGAAGCATAAACAATGCATCCAAGGTCTCGTCCTACCGAAGCACAGAGAAACGCTTAGTTGAGAGGGGAAGCAGGATATGAATAATCTATCGCGTATTTTACCCAGAAGGCTGAAGGCTGTAACGCCCGACCAACGGGGCATCACCGGCCTTGAGACGGCCATCGTTCTGATCGCTTTCGTGGTGGTGTCCTCCGTATTCGCCTTCGCCGCACTGTCCACCGGTCTTTTCTCCAGCGACAAGGCCAAAGAAACCATCCAAGCGGGTTTGGCGGAGACCCGGGGCAGCATGGAGTTGAAAGGCTCCGTGGTGCTCACATCCTCGGTTTCTGGCACAGCTGGCACCGTGTCCGACATCGCTTTCCAGGTGTCCAACGCCGCTGGCGGCGAGGCCATCGATTTGACCCCCGGACAAACTCTGATCAAATACACCGACGAGCTTCAATCCAAGATGTTCGTTACAACCGCCGGATTTACGGCAAGCGGATTGGGCAGCGCTGATTCCGACAGCCTGTTGGAGCGCGGTGAAGTATATGAGTTGAAGCTAATCGACTTGGAGAGTTCCTTCGGCTCCGGCACCGATACCTTGACCAGCAAGTTGGGCGTCAGCACCACGTTTAACCTGGAAGTTATTCCGCCCAGGGGCGCAGTGTTGTTCATAGAACGCACTACGCCAGTCTTCTTAGACGACATTATGTCCCTGGACTAGCGGTTTATTTGAACCAGGCGTAATTCTGGGCTGCTGATTATCGACGGAACGATTTGCCGCCGGTAAAAAGCGATCGCGATGCCGCCAACACTCGTTCTTCCAACGGTTATCGGCGGCATCCTAAATGAGACGACCTCGGTAGGGGACCATTCTCCCCCGAGCCCCCCGCCGGGGCCGTCTCTGCCATAGAGGTGCTACGGGTACGGAGGCCCAATGGCCGAAGGCGACACAAGAATAGAAACCCTGGAGGACGAACTAAAAGTCCTCAAAGGGGAAGTAAGGCGGACACTAGTGGATCTTCGCGCATTGCTAATGCGAGAGGATTCGCCATTGAACGAAAATGCTATTGCTCGTCGTTTGATGCTGGCGCCTAATGATGGCGCAACGGACCCCCAACCAGTACCTAAGGCGGCCCCAGAAATGGTTAAACAAGAAACTCCCGAGCCCGTGGCAGCGCCCCCAAGCCCTCCGCCGGGAACGCCGCCCCCAGCAGTTGCAACAGCGCCGGATGCCGTCGCGGCTTTCTCTCCGCCTGTTGCAATGCCTGGCTCACCGCCTGGCCCCCCGCCTGGTCCGCCGCCCGGCGCACCACCAGGAGCACCGCCTGCCCAAAACCCGATGTGGGGTGCAGGTAACATCAGCCAGCCGCCACCGCCGGTTGTGCCCGTCGTCGACCCCGCCATTGAACGCCGGGAACGAGAGATCGCGGACCAACAGAGAAAGTTGGATGATCAAGAACGCAAGATGGCGGAGCAAGAACGCAGGCTCTCCGATGTAGAGCGTGAGAAACGACTACAAGAGGAAAAAGCTAAATTAGCTCTGGAGAAGGAACCGCCTTCTCGCCGCAAGAAAGTTGCAGAAGAGGATGAGGCCTCACCCATACAGGCCCGTACTATTTCTCGCCGGGTACAAATCGAACCGGAAGAAGACCAAGACGAAGACAAGGATGAAGAGTGGGATGAAGACGAGGCAGATACCATTATTACTCTTCCCACATCTTCCCGAAAAAGGCCGTCAACCTCCGACGATCAAGACGATGATTTGGATCCGGATGACGACGAAGACGACGAAATGCCAATCTCCGAATATGATGAGCTCGAGGTAGACGACGACGAAGAAGAAGAAGAGAAGCCGCGCCGTAAGAAGCTCACTGGGACCAAAGTCAGGAAACGGACCAGGGAAGCCTCTTTCCGAGATGAACCTCCAGAATATGATGATGACCAAGAGCCGAAAAGTAGATTGACTCAAAAAAATGGCAACTCCCGTAGCACCAACGGGAACGGAAATGGAAACGGGCATGCGAATGGGAGCAGAGTCTATCAAGAATACATGGAGTTGCTTGGAGAGACCGCCGAGTTGGGCGGAGGAAGTGAACCGAGCAACAGGAACTTGGCATTAGATGTGAATTTGATCTCCAGCCTCACCCGTTGGGCTGTCATTGCGAAACAACGGGTTGACAACCACAGGTTGAGCCAAATACTGGAGTTGTACGGCCAGTTCGGGCACCTAACGCCGGAGCTCATGGCATTGTTGACCCAGATTATCGTTCTAGTCGACGGCGACCCCGTCGAACCGGTCCCAGTTTCCAACTTGCTTGAGGGAGCGACATGGGCCGATGGGGCAGGATCGAAGACCAACGCCGAGGCCCAAAACTGTATTGATCTCATCTTCCACTTGCACGGGGTACTGGCGGGAAGCCCGGCGTTTCGGTCGGCTCCCACTCCTAAGGCGACCATTCCAATAACCTAATTAATGATCGGGGCGCTCTGCACAAAATATGGAAAAAGTAATTACCACTGCGATGCTGGTCATCGCGAGCTTAGTCGCCGCAATTGCTCTTATCAACGCGGTCCTGCCGGCTACCGGCAAAAGCGCTGGAGCCTTGGCTGCCGCCAACAGTGAGGCCGCCAAACGGATCAAGACGGACATCGACATCATTTACGCCACCGGCGACACCTCCGGCACCATAACCGTTTGGGTCAAAAACGTTGGGACCCAGATTATAAGGTCCGTGAAAGACAGCGACATCATTATAGAAAAGCCCAGCGGCGCCGCCCGCCTTTCCTATGTAGACGGGTGCTCCAGTGAATGTTGGGATTTCACACTGGAGGACAGCGCTTCCGCCTGGAGTTCTAGGGTCACGGTGAAATTCACCATAACAACCGCCGTTCCCACTGGCAACTTTAGCGTATCGGTGGCTGCGCCCAATGGCATTTTGGCCCTGAAAGATTTCAGCGTCTAACAATTCGTTCAATATTCGGGGCATAACTATAGGACATAACTTGAGACGAGGCTTATTCCTTGGGAATAGTCATAGCCGGCTTGGCCGTTATCACCATGTTGCTGGTGGCATCGAGCGTAATGTTTAGCACTTTCTTGGACGGTTCCGTGTCGGGAGCTCAGTCGCTGAAAATTCTGACCCAAGCCAATGTAAAGCGAATAGGCAGCGCTGTGAGCCTCAACGGCGGGACCTTCTATACCACCGGAACCACTGGTTTATCAGTCAACGCCGACAATTCCGGCTCCCAGTTGGTGGCCAGATTCGGGGAAATGGATGTGATAGTGAAGTACACCGACGAGAGTGACCTAGCGGTATTGACCCGGCTGAGCTACGTCTCATCAGGCATAGACGCAAACCAATGGACTCTGTCTTCCACAGGAGTGACCCCCAATGTTTTCAACCCGGGTAATTGGGACTCCGACGAAACACTGTTCATAGATCTGCAGGTTGATCCGGCGGTGAAATCGGGAACCTCCGCACTGGTTGTGGTGGGCACCCCTTGGGCCGTGGCCGACCAAATTTTTGTTGCTGCGCCTTGACGACTCCCAATGCGGATATACCTGCCCGGTCCACCTCAATGCCAATGCCCCGAATTTCCATAAACCCGGATCATATAACCAACTTTAGGCGAAACAGGGAAGAAATATGACGACTGAAGTCACCCAGATCATTTCTACAGGCAGTAACGAAATCGACAAAAACTGGGGGGAGGCATTCCCACTGGGTCTTTGGTCCTGTTGGAAGGCCAGTCGGATGCGGGGAAGAGCGTGCTTTCCCAGCATTTTACTCACGGGGCGTTAAGCGCCAGAATGTCCGTCGCCTATTACACAACTGAGAACACAGTAAAGAGCTTGATGTCTCAGATGAGCTCCTTGAACCTGGACGTCACGGATTTTTTCTTATGCGACCGAATGCGGGTCTACCCTCTGGAAA
This sequence comes from SAR202 cluster bacterium Io17-Chloro-G7, assembly GCA_002817055.1. Next base: position 15,915 of record MUCU01000072.1, read on the forward strand.
CCGGCTCACTGGAGGATGAGCACGCCAAGCTGGCGTTCCAGATACTGATCGACCATCTAAAGCAACTCCCGGAAAGATTTCAGTTGGCCGTAGTGGACACTTGACCGGTCTGGTGGCCCATAGTGACGACCGTTCGATAATCGACTTTTTCGCTGCCTGCAAGCAACTGTGCGATGACGGCCGCACCGTGGTCCCCGTAGTCCATTCCTACGCCTTCGACGACCGATTGTTGATACGGGTGCGGTCGCTCTGCGACGCCCACTTGGTCCTGGAAATGGAGCAAGTCGGAGAACGGTTGGTAAAAATTCTGGAGGTTGCCAAGGTGCGAAACGCCGACCAATCTACAGGAAATATCATCAGCTTCGACGTCGAACCCGGCATGGGCATGAAGATAATCCCAATCAGCAAGGCCAAGGCATAATTTATGGGTGTTAGCGTTTTACCATTTGAACCAGTAACAAACCACAAACACAGAAGGGGCGCCAAACATTGCCCCATGGTCAAAATGCTCCCTCCGGCGCTTCAGCAGGAAATTCATAAAAACGAGTTCTTGCTGGACTATATCCACCTGATCCCCTTCGAACAGGTGGGCATTCCCGAGTTCCATGAAGAGTTGGACCGGGGAATGAGCGATAAGAAGAACCCCAATTTGATTTACCGCATTGGCGGTGGCCTATTCGTTCACATCTACCCGAACCCAACCGACAGCCGGGACCACTACATCGCCATCGAACCCGGCATGTTTGACATAAACCGAAAGTTGGTTGACCAGATGGAAGACCGTTTGGTCGATCATGTAGAGGACCTGGAAGACCCGAGCAACGCCAAGCTAGACCAGCGCCAGGTGCTGCGGAAGATTCTCAACAAAGCAGTGGTGGTTGTTAGCCCCAAAATGCTGTTCCAAGCATCGAAGAAGGCCGAAAATAAAACCGGCAAAAAATTGCCCGTCACCAAAAATCAGCTTTCCACATTGCGCTATCAACTGATTCGAGACAAGGAGGGCATGGGCATCCTGGAACCGCTCATTCAAGACCCCTACATCGAGGATATTAGCTGCAGCGGTTTGGGCACCATTTTCCTGGAGCACAAGATATTCAAAAGCGTCAAGACCAACATAGGCTTCGACAACCATACCGATTTGGACACATTCGTTATTCAAATGTCTGAAAAGATTGGCAGGCCGGTCACCTACCGCACGCCTATCGTCGACGCAGTGCTGCCCGATGGTTCGAGGATTAACCTGGTATTCGGCGACGATGTTTCCAAACGGGGCAGCAATTTCACCATCAGGAAATTCGCCGCAGACCCGTTGAGCTTGATTCAACTGGTTGAGTTCGGCGGCCTGACCTACGAAATGGCGGCTTACCTCTCTTTGGCAATTCTCCACGGCATGAATTTGTTTATATCCGGGGAAACCGCTTCGGGCAAGACCACGTTGATGAACGCTATCACCGTGTTCTTGAACCCCAACGCCAAAATCGTGAGTATCGAGGACACGCCCGAGCTGCAGGTACCCCATCCAAATTGGATTCGGGAAACTATCAGAGGAAAACCCGGCGATGAAAGCGGTGCTTCGGTAACCATGTTCGACCTGCTCAGGGCTGCCCTTCGGCAAAGACCCGACGAGATCATCATCGGGGAAATCCGCGGAGAAGAAGGCGCGATTATGTTCCAGGCCATGCAGACCGGGCACGCTTGCATGGCCACGTTCCACGCAGCCTCGGTGGAAAAATTGATACAACGGCTAACCGGTAACCCGATCAACATTCCCAAGACCTACGTGGACAACCTCAATCTCGTGGTGATCCAAAGCGCCGTACGCCTGCCCAATGGCAAGGAAGGTCGAAGGATCATCAGCATAAACGAAATAGTCGGCTACGACTCTTCCAGCGATTCCTTCTCCTTCATCGAAGTGTTCCGCTGGAACGCCGCCAACGATACCTTCGAGTTCACCGGCTACATGAACAGCTACCTGCTGGAAGAAGTCATAGCCATGAAACGGGGCATACCGCCCCACCGTAAAAGAGACATTTACGCGGAACTAACCCGGCGCACCAACGTTCTGCGAAAGCTCAAAGAGCAGGGAGTTACCGGATTTGACGATCTTTACAAAGTCATCTCGAAAGCCTACAAAGAAGGTGTCTTCAGATAGCTCAGCTATCAGTTTCGACCTGGTTTCCAACCTGACATACATGGCCGCATTGGCCTCTGGGGGCCCGGAACGGGACGTGATCTTGGAGTGGACCCTTAAGCAAGATTACGCCACCGTCCCATTTTTTAACCAGGTCTACTTGCTCACCAAAAAGCTTGGCTTCGAGTACGCTCGCGCTTTCCGAATGGTCGCTCGCAAGTCCAAGGCAGCTTCCCTGAAGAACCTTTTCCTCAGGTTTGCCGGCGCAATCTCCACTGGTATCGACGAATCCAGTTTCCTGGCGGAAGAGGCCAAGGTGGAGCGAGAGCAATACATAAACAGCTACTACCGTAGCCTGGAATCGCTGACCAAATGGGGAGACGCATACGCGGCTCTGCTGGTGTCTGTGGCCCTGATTGTGGTGGTGGCCATGATGTCTACCATGTTGAGCGATCTGGGAAGCAGCTTTGTAGTCATGCTAACCGGCGCCATGACCATGGTTTCCGCTTTTGGTGTCTATATAATTTTCCGAGTTGCGCCTGCGGAAACCACGACTTATCAGAGCCGGGCCGGTCCATCGGAAAGGCGCCGGGCAAAGCGATTTATAGTTACCGTTGCTCCCGCCGGTTTTTTCTTGGGCGCCTTCCTGGGATTTGCTTCGGGGTTCCACTTCTTCTTGCTGATTTTCGGGTTTTCACTTTTCCCGGCAGGAATTATGGCTTTCAAGGATAACGGGAAGGTGAGCAAAAGGGACCAAGAGATCGCACCATTTTTACGGTCGTTGGGCAACGTCACGGCTTCCACGGGCACCACCACCGCCGTGGCGCTGAGCAAGTTGGACCGACGGTCACTCGCCACACTGGAACCTACAATCCGGCGTTTGCAAATCCGGTTGCGTAAAGGAATCAGCCCGGAAAAATCTTGGGAAGCTTTCCGGGACGAGTCGGGAACCTTGTTAATGAACCGGGCAACTCGCATGTTCGTAGACGGCGTTCAATTGGGTGGGCCGCCCGATAAGGTCGGTTCTTTGGCGGCGGAATACGCTACCGACTCGGCGCTAATGCGTTCCAGAAGGGCTGTAAGTGCCGCACCTTTTGCGTTTTTGGTCGTTCCGCTGCATTTCGCCATGACCGGGTTAATGGTCTTCGTCCTGGAAATTATGAAAGCATTCAACTTCCGGATCGCTGAAGCATCCGGAACTTTGGAAGCCAATTCAGAAGGTTCGGGATTGGCCTTGTTGCCGTCCCTACCCGTATTCCAACCCCAAGATATATCCATGTTGACTATTCTGACCATGGTCGCTCTTATGTCCATGACAATCTCCAATGCCTTGGCGCCCAAGTTTGCTTTGGGAGGCCACGTTCTCACCGTAGCGCTTTTCGCCGGGCTTACCCTCGTAATGACCGGCTTTAACCTATTGGTCATTCCTCCTATAGCCGTCAGAGTTATGTTGCCAACAATATAAGTTGTATTCATCCCCGGCGGAAGGCGCCGGGGAAAATTACCGGGAGAAAATCCGATGAAATTTCTAAACAAATTTTCCAAGGGGACTAACGGAGATGATGACCAAGACCTGGACTTTAACGAGGACGAATTAGAGTCGGACGGTTCAGAAGACGAAGGCGGCGATGGTGGTGAGGATAAAAAGGGTGGCCGCATGTTCGGCAAATTATTGGGCAAGCTGAAGAAAAGCGATGAGTTAGACGACGATGACCTTGAAGACGACGCCCCCCGGGACAACCGAGACGACCAAGACCCGGATGGCGACGCGGATTATGACTTCGATGACGACGAAGACGAGGAAGACGGTAAGGTCAATGTCCGCGCCGTGGCGAAATCCAGCGTAAAGTCTAGCAAAAATGGCGGTGGCCGCGGAAATTCATCTAAGGATGGGTCATCCAAAGGAAAAGCTTCAGCATCTCCCGATAGCCAAGCTTCTACGCAAAAAGAGTCTAGTGACGAGGATTCGGAGGAAAACCAGGAAGCTCCAGAAACGCCTACGGCTGAGGCTAAGGAAAAGAGCGGAGGGTCAGTTCTAGACATAGACTTGGGGAACATCTTCGACGTAGAAGAAGAAGTAGACGAGCAACTCAAGGACTTGGCAGATTCCGAAGAGGATGTGCCCGCCGAGGATTTGGCCAACGAGCTACGAGAATTCTTGGCACACTTGGAAAGGCAATCCCAGGTATAAACCGCCTAACGCTTTTCACGCCCGCCATCGTTAGTAGCGAATATGAGGCACACTTAGATTGAGCCGCCCGATTTCTGTGGTCTCCGGGTGATGCGGCTATTAGTAATCTCCCAATTAATTTACGCCGGAGTTAATTGGCACAAAGTTTGTAGGGCGCCAAGCTTATAGCCAATAGTTAAGTAGCGTACAATATACCAGTGGCGCTGTATTCAAAGCGCCAATTGGCGAGAAGATGAGGGTTGCTTTTGTGCGGAATAGTCGCGTACGTGGGTCATCAGGAAGCATGGCCCATCATATTGGAAGGGCTGCGCAGGCTCGAGTACCGAGGGTATGACAGCGCTGGCATAGCCGTTGTAGACTCCTCCGGCGATATCCAGTTGCGAAAGACCGTCGGCAAAGTCGGCGGCTTAGAAATGCCCGGCCAAGAGGACTCCCTTCAAGGCTCCGTGGGATTGGGCCACACTCGGTGGGCCACCCATGGTAGACCCTCCGATGCCAATGCCCACCCCCACACCGATTGCCACGGGCGGATTGCCGTAGTCCACAACGGCATCGTAGAAAACTTTCTGGAGCTTAAGACCGGTCTAGAAGAACGAGGTCACCAGTTTTACTCCGAAACGGACACCGAGGTCATTACTCACCTGCTCGAGGAGGAAATGGACCAAGGACTCAGCTTTGAAGAAGCATTCCGCCGCATGGGTAATCTAGTCAAAGGCTCTCAAGCCATCACCGCCACCCAAGAAGGCCACGGTGGCAAGATTTGCGCTGTAAGGCTGGGCCATGCCGGAGGAATTGTGATAGCCCACCGGGACGGCCAAGGCATCGTCGCTAGCGATTTGCCAGCCTTGATCCCCTTGTTCCGAAACGATGCCGTGATCAGCGGCGTGGCGTTCTTGGAATCGGGTCAGATGGCCGTCGTTACCAGGGACGGAGCTAGCTACATGGACTTGGACGGTCAGGCCTTAGATAAGCAGACTCGATCTATTTCCCCCGAAGATATCATCATCGACCGGGGCGGCTATCGCCACTTCATGCTTAAAGAGATCATGGAGCAGCCCCAAGCCGTGGTCAGCGCAATGCGGGAGCGAGTCGACTTCCAGGGCGGCCGGATCGAACTGCCCGGCATGCCATTATCCATCGACGAAATTAGGGACCTGCGCCGGGTGGTATTAATCGGTTGCGGAACCAGCCTACACGCCGCCCAAGTAGGCCGCAACTTGATCGAAAGGCTGTCAGGCCTTCCGGCTGAGGCCGAGAGCGCTTCGGAGTTCCGGTACCGGGACCCCTATATTGATGATAAAACGCTGGTGATTTCCATTGGCCAATCGGGTGAGACTGCGGACACCATAGCCGCCATGCACCTCGCCCAAGAGAAGGGCGGTCGACTGGTAACCATCTGCAACGCCGAAAACAGCCAGGCAGCCCGCTTGGCCGAATATACAATGTTCATGCGGGCGGGCATCGAGATTGGCGTTGCCAGCACCAAAACTTTTATTGCCTCGCTGACCACGCTGAACATATTGGCTGCCTATTTGGGCCAAGCCAGGGGTGTACTGTCTCGCCAGTCCGCAAGGGAGTTGGTGGATAATTTGGCCCGCTGCCCTGGACTGATTGGCGAAATGCTGGCCGACACCGAAATATACCGTCGCTTGGCCCGTGAATTTTACACCTCCGCCAACTTCCTCTTTCTAGGCCGGGGAATTAATGCTCCCATCGCCATGGAAGGAGCCTTAAAGCTCAAGGAAATCAGCTACATCCACGCCGAAGGATTTCCTGCCGGGGAGATGAAACACGGTCCCATAGCGTTAATCGATCGCACCATGACCACCTTGGCGTTGGCGCCCAAGGACCGTATGTACGACAAAGTGGTCAATAACATCAAGGAAGTAAAAGCCAGGGACGGCGTGGTTTTGGCGGTGTTGACCCAGGGTGATAAAGAGCTGGCATCTCAGGTCGACCACGCTCTGTACATTCCCGACGCACCGGAAAACTTGATCCCCTTATTGACGACTGTGCCTTTACAATTGCTGGCTTACCACATTGCCGAAATGCGGGGCTGCGACGTGGACCAACCCCGCAACCTTGCAAAGTCCGTGACCGTCGAGTAGGCTCCGCTGCGCAGCATCGGCTGCTCCCCGAAGTTAATGCAATGCCATTTCCACGCTTGGGTCTCGGATTGCGGAACGCCTCCGTTAGCACCCTCTTTTCGAGTTTGTCCCCCTCTGTTGAGATCAGATTCAGGCACTCCCATGGAGAATGCTGTAAGAACTCGGATTTAAGGGGTGACGATTCTCTTGATGTTTGTCGGCGTAGGTGCAATCATGTCAGAGCAAATATCGCTGCGTTGGTAAATCTACCCACCGTAGCGCATGGGGAGTGGCCACCAGAATGATCTCAGACACAGACTATCCGTCGGTTTCCTTCGATCAATATCTTGCTCACTTGCCGTCCGAGATTACTGATGAACTCCTGAGTACGGCTGCAGAACTCAAGAACCTTCGCGTCATCCACATAAACAGTACTGCCACCGGGGGAGGTGTCGCAGAAATACTCCAATCCCTGGTGCCACTAAATAACGGGTTGGGAATTCGTACTAAACGGGAAGTCATCGACGCACCACCGGAGTTCTTCCAAGTTACTAAGAAGATTCACAACATGCTACAGGGCGCCGATGGTGAACTCTCCTCCGAGGAATTGGATACGTACTATAGTGGCATCAAGCGAGTGGCCGAAGATATGCGCCGCCGGGATTTGTCGGCCGATGTGTGGTTCCTGCACGACCCGCAACTGCTGCCACTGGCCCACCTGTTGCCCAGGAAATCTACTGACAAGTGGATTTGGGTTTGCCACATCGATTTGACCAAACCCAACCAAAGCGTGCTGGACACACTGATGCCTCTGGCTAGAGACTATGACAATTTGGTGTTCTCGTTGAACTCCTACGTGCCCACCGGTCTGACAAACATGCCGCCGGTCTTTATTGCTCCCCCGGCCATAGATCCCCTGACGACCAAAAACGTTCCGCTTCCCTTGAAGCGCGCCGAAAAGCTCGTTACTTCAATGGGGATTGATACTTCCCGGCCTTTGATTACCCAGGTTTCCCGCTTCGACATGTGGAAAGACCCTTGGGGAGTGGTCGAGGCGTACCGCTTGGCCCGCAATTCGGTCCCGGGGCTCCAGTTGGCCCTGTTGGGTCTTATTCAAGCCAGTGATGATCCCGAAGCCTTGGTCGTTCTGGAAAGCGTCAGAGAGATTGCGGACAACGACCCGGACATTCACCTATATCACAGCACCGAAAGCCTGCCGGGTACCGTCGACGAAGTTGTTAACGCATTCCAGGTTGTTTCCGATGTATTGATGCAAAAATCCATCAGGGAAGGCTTTGGCCTGACCGTAACCGAAGCCATGTGGAAAGGGAAGGCCATGATCGGCGGCAACGTCGGGGGCATTCGAATACAGATTGAAAACGGCGTAAATGGATACCTGATCGATACGCCGGAAGAGTGCGCTTGGCGCATTGTGGAATTACTGAAAGACCCGGAACTGCGCACCCGCTTGGGTGAGGCAGGGAAGGAATCCGTACGGCAACGCTACCTTCTGCCCAGCTTGGCCTTGGATTACCTGAAGCTGGTTAAAGCCCAGGTAACCCTGCCCGAACCCACAACCGACAGGATGTTGATTCAACAATTGACCAGAAAGTTCGCTACGGCTTGAGCTTTCTTTCCCCAGGTTTGTAGCGCCTGGTCTGCCTGGCAAGTATCAGGGTGACTGAATGCGATCAATGGCTGGACATGGCCTGTCGAGTACCATGGCCAGCCTCGCACCGTTGGGATTAATTCGCCTGGCCTCGCTATACTTTTGGCGCAAAGCCATACATTTGCTCTTGGGGCTTTACCCCAAATTTAGACCAGACTAACCTCATTTGTCACCGTTTCTGACCCCCCAAAACGGCTCCTAAATCAGGCCCCAGGCTTGGATGCCCCCATCGCAAAGGGCCATCAGAGAGAGCACCTAATATGCCTTTGGACACAGAAGGTTACTCAGGGACCGCTGCGCTAGCCCTTTCCTTGCCGCTGGGCCTGAGATGGGTTAGAGTCTTGATAACAAACCTGGGATTGGCGGCCCTTGGGGCCACGGCCAAGCTGGACGGAACGCGTCCCGAAACCCAGCCCCGCAGTCGCCGATAGAGTGTAGCCAACACACGGGGTATTAGCGCACGGTAGGTCGGACTCCCCCTAGACTCCCAGTGGAATCAGAGTTTAAGGGCCCAACAAATTAATCAGCGGCATTCTTCGAAAGTCTCGTGGGGCCGCCCAGTGCTGGCCGACGAGGAGGCTAATTGGATCAAACAACGATTGTAGTTATGATTGATGGCTTGGACCCGGAGTATTTGGAGTGCTGCCCAACGCCACGGTTGCGTGAGTTGGCCGATAACGGATTCATGCTGGATGCCAAAGCCATGATGCCCACCGTGACCAACGTGAACAACGTCTCGTTAATTACGGCCAGATACCCCCGGGAACACGGCATAACCTCAAACTATTGGCTAAACCAGCAAGACAGTTCGGAGCATTACATGGAATCGGCGGAATACGTCGAAGCTGAAACCATGTTCCAAAGGGCTCAGACTTTGCAAGCCCGGTCGCTATTAGTGACCGCCAAAGACAAGCTGCGGCGGTTGTTAAGCTCCGGCACAACCCTCAACGTATCTTCCGAACAACCACTGGATTGGGTCGCATCAGGCGTGGGCGACCCTCCACCGATATACTCGATTGAGGTCAACCATTGGGTCTTAAAAGCGGCGAACTACATATTAGAACGCGAGCACTATGACTTGGTTTACCTGACCACCACGGACTATGCCATGCATACCTACCCCCCGCAGCATCCCGAGTCCGCCAGGCACTTGAGCCTGCTGGACGAGGCTATCGGCAAGTTGATGGATACCGTGCCTGATGCCCGGATCATGATCACCGCGGACCACGGCATGTCTTCCAAAACCAGGATGATAGATTTGGAAGCTATTTTGGCCGATAATGGTATTCGTAGCCAGGCTGTGCCCATCATCAAAGATAAATACACGGTGCACCATTCTAACCTGGGAGGCTGCATCTACATTTATCTGGAGGATAGCGACAGAGCTTCGGCGTTGAATATTCTCAACCAGACCGAGGGAGTGGACCAGGCGTTTTCCCAGGAAGACGCAGCGGATAAATTCCGGCTTATGCCCCAACGGATTGGGGATATTATGGCCTTGGGCTCCGAGGGCGTTGTATTCGGCAAAGCTTCCGAAGTGACCATGCCCGAAAGCCTGAGATCCCACGGTTCGTTGCACGAAGAGACTGTCCCGATTATCGGCTACGGCCCCGGATTTGAAGGGTTCGAATTCCGAGAGAACCGGGACTTGGGCCGCTACGTCTTTGAACGGGTATTGGTTTAGCGGTTGTTCTTAGCGACCAGCTAGAACCAGCAATCACGCATCATGACATTCACGCCATTCCAAGTAACCGCTCCGGCAACCACCGCCAATTTGGGTCCGGGCTACGATTGCCTTGGCCTTGCGCTGGATATTTGGAACCGCTTGGAGGTATCCAGCCAGTCCACGGACGCCAAGGACAAGCCCCTGGTGGAAATTATCGGGGAAGGCGCCGGGGAGTTGGAAACCGACGAAGAAAACCTGGTGTACCGTTCCATGGAATTCTTGTTTAGCGAAGCTGGCCAGGAAATGCCGCCGGTCCGGCTAAAATGCTACAACGAGATTCCCTTGGCGCGGGGGCTGGGTAGCAGCGCAGCGGCAATCGCAGGGGGATTGGCGGCGGCTAATGCAATTTGCGATCAGACTTTTAGCAGTAACGACCTACTGGAGATGGCCGCCACCATAGAGGGCCACCCAGACAACGTGGCGGCAGCGGTGCTCGGCGGTCTCCAACTGGTTGTTTCGGCCCAAGACCAGCTATTTACCGCCGCCATTAACGTGCCCGCCGACTTGACTGCCGTGCTCTTTATACCGGAACTGCGGATAGCCACCGCCGACGCTCGTTCCGTCATGCCGGAGAAAGTAACCGTCGCCGACGCTGTTCACAACATGAGCCGTACCGCTCTATTAGTCGCTGGCATGGCCACAAACAGGCCTGAGTTTCTGGGAATAGCCACCGAGGACCGGCTCCATCAGCCCTATCGTCAACCATTATTCCCGGCCATGAGGCTATTGTTTCGGGCTGCCTTGGACGCCGGCGCTTTGGGGGCTTTTCTTTCAGGGAGCGGCTCCACGGTTCTGGCGTTGGCCCAAGGGCGAGAAATGACGGTGGCCTATGAAATGGCGGAAGCGGCTAAACAGGCGGGTGTGGCCGGGCGGGTTCATATCACCCGTCCCACCGTGCAAGGCGCCCACTTGGTGGAAAATCCATCGGCTTAACCGGTGATCGAAACGACTTAAGCTGATTACGATGCAAATAGGGTTTCTCGACCCAACCGAAGCCGCGTAGAGAAGCCTAGAACGCCCAGGCGGATTGCCCGTACCAAAAATCCCCGAAATTAGCTACGGGTGACGCTATTTAACCATCATTTAAGTATCGCAAGGTATCCAGTAATGTCAGGCTGAAGGGAATGGGACTTATAGTTCAAAAATACGGCGGCACCTCGGTGGGGGACGCAGACAAGATTGTTAACGTCGCCCACCGGATCGCCGAAGCCAAAAACCGTGGCAACAGCGTAGTGGTTGTTGTGTCCGCTATGGGCGACAGCACCGATGAGCTAATACGTTTGGCCCATACCGTGTCGCCATCTCCCGAGCTCCGGGAAATGGATCTGCTGTTGTCCACCGGCGAATTGGTGTCCAGCACTCTGCTGGCGATGGCCTTGAAGACCCTGGGATGCGACGCAATCAGCTTGAGCGGTTCCCAAGCGGGAATTCGCACCGACACGATGTATGGCAGGGCCCGCATCGACAGCATCGACACCGCAAGGGTGAAAAAGGAATTGGAAGCCGGTCGATTGGTGGTCGTCGCCGGTTTCCAAGGCGTTTCGGACAATCAGGATGTGACTACCCTGGGCAGGGGCGGCTCTGATACCACCGCCGTCGCTTTGGCCGCTGCGTTGGATGCCGAGCGTTGCGAGATTTATACCGATGTCGACGGTATCTACACCGCCGACCCACGGATTGTCCCGGAAGCCCGCAAGATGGCGGAGATCGGCTACCAGGAAATGTTGGAACTGGCCAGCTACGGTGCGAAGATGCACCCGAGATCCATAGAGTTGGGCGCCGTCTTTAACGTGCCGATCTACGTTGCCTCCAGCTTCGGAGACGTTCCCGGCACCATTATCCATGCGGAACCCGATGGGAGTCAGATGGAAAACAGGATCAAAGTCACCGGCATAGCCCTGAACACCAATGTGGCGAAAATCACAGTGCGTTCCGTTCCCGATCGACCTGGGGTGGCTGCCGCCCTGTTTGAACCTTTGGCACAAGTGGGCATCAGCGTGGACACTATTGTGCAGAACACCAGCGTTGACCGTACAACCGACATTAGTTTCACCGTCAACCGTACTGACCTACCTAAGGCAGAAACGGAGGTACAGCGGGTGATGAACGAGTTTGGGTCGTCATCGATAGTAACCGACTCTTCTTTGGCCGCCGTTAGCGTTGTAGGTTCGGGTATGCAAAACACCCCTGGTTATGCCTCAAGAATGTTCCGTATACTTGCCGACGGCAACATCAACATTGATATGATAACCACTTCTGAGATACGCATCTCTTGCATTATTCAGGAAGACCAAGCCCAGGAGGCGGTACGGCTGCTGCACCGGGACTTCCAGTTAGACAAAGGGGAATAGAAGGCGACAGTCGTCCCCACCCCCTCCGCTCGCTCAACCGGATACCCCATTGTTTCAGATACTTCATTGATTCAGATACTTCATTTCAGCCGACGCAGCCGGACCTATCACATGGTCAGGCCTGCCGCTGTCTGGCGACGCCTGAATTTGCCCACCGATTCGTCGTAAAAGACAATTAAGTAGACGATTAATTTGAACTCACCGCGAGCGTGCCCGGCAACTTGGATCGTTAGAACTCGGGGTTAATCTAGGTGGTTATGCAGAGGAACCGCTCTTGGTAGAAATCTTCCTGTCGGTGGTGATTCCCGCTTATAACGAAGAGACCCGCATCAGCGCTACCTTGCAGCAGGTCATCAGGTACCTTGAGGGGCGCAGTTATTCCTGGGAAGTGCTGGTTGCCGACGACGGCAGCTCCGACGGAACCGCCGACCTAGTCACCGCAGTCGCAGCAGAACAACCGAACTTGCGCCTGATGAACCTGAGCCATAAGGGAAAGGGTTGGGCTGTTAAAAACGCAATGCTGGCCGCCATAGGCGAGCAGCGCGTGTTGTGCGATGCCGATTTATCCGTTCCCATCGAGCAAGTGGAGCGGCTGCTGCCGCCGCAAACGCAGGGGGTGGACATCGCCCTGGGCTCCAGAGCGGTCGAGGGTGCGCAGCGCATCGGCGAACCGCCGCGAAGGCACTTGATGGGGCGAATTTACAACGCCTTGGTCCGCACTATTGCCATCTCTGGAATTCAGGATACCCAGTGCGGCTTTAAATGTTTCCGAGGGGAGGTGGCCCAGGACCTTTTTCAACGTCTGACCATGGACGGGTTCGCTTTTGACGTGGAAGTACTCTTCCTGGCCCGGAAGGACGGTTTGACCCTGCGAGAAATCCCGGTTGATTGGTACTACCGGGAAAACAGCAAGGTGCGCACTGTCCGGGATTCGTTGTCTATGACTATAGATTTACTGAGAATCAGGTGGCGCAACCTGCGGGGAAGGTACCGCCGTGGCGATCATGGAAGTGGTCTCGGTTAAAACTAAATAAGGGGCGGATAGCCCACAGATTTGCCACTAGAATCGCTCTGCGGCTAACAAGCCCCTACGGACAGGCAACTGCGTAGGCATTCAAAAGCAACAGCCCCCTCGAAAGAGGGGGCCGTTGTTGGGGCGCCAAAGGCGCGGTTATTTCGCTTTCCCTTTTCCGCCCTTGTTGTTGGAATCCGGGTTGGAATTTGCGTTTGAATTCTCATTCGGGACCTTCACGGTTACTGAGTCGGTCCCTTCAAATGGGGCGCCATTGTTTAGCTCACCGGTGAGGGTGAGAGTCACCGGGTTTCCGTCCACGGGCAGTGAGTCGAATCCCAAGTCCGGCACCGGGAAGTGGGCCACCAAGTCGTCGAACCCGTCGCTGTCAACGTCGTCTATGTGGCCGGCATGGGCCGCGCCTGCGCCGTTTAGGTCCAGGCTACTAACGTTGATATCGCTCACGTCCAAGCCAGCAGACCCGGGGATCACCACGGGCAGGACGCCCTTCTTTCCCAAGTTCAGCTTGCCGGACTGGATTTCCAACCCCACGTTCAGCAACTCCACAGTTATCGTGAAGCTGGCCTCGCTGGGGTTGGAAGCGGCGTCCGAAGCATTACAAGTTACCAGAGTATCTTCGATGCCAAACAGAGCGCCGGACAATGGGAAACACTCGAAGAGAAGCACGCCCACGGCGTCCGACGCAATCGCTACATAGTTGACCGTGGCCCCCGTCAAGCTGGTAGCCACCACGGTGAAGTCGTCAGGCACGCTTATTTCCGGGGCAATGCTGTCCACTACCGTGACGTTAAAGCTGCCCTCTACAGTGTTATTGCCTGAGTCGGTCACCGAACAATCCACCTGCGAGGTGCCCAGAACAAATGTATCCCCTGAGGCCGCGCTACAACTGGGTGTCAGGGTACCGTCCTCATCGTCGGTAGCTGTAGCAGTAAAGTTGACGGTCGCTCCATCGGGGCCGGTGGCCTCCACGCCCGTTATGTCGGCGGGCAGCTCTAGCGTGGGCGGGTTGTCGGGCGACCCGTCGCAGGCTACCAGGGCGTTGGTCTTAATGTCACAGTCGTTTAGCGCACTCTGGAACAGTTCAAGTTCGTCGATGACTCCCTGGAAGAGATTGACTATACCCGAACCGATGCTGCGGAACCCGCCTATTATTAACGGGTCCGGCTCGGCGCCTAACGACATAGAACCTGAGCTGCCTTTGAATAGGTCACATCCATCGGAAGGGCAAGAGCTGTCAATTACGATGGGAATTCTAAAAAAGTCAATGGTCCGAGTAGTCATAGACTCGAGAACGCCGTCGATATATATCAACCCCTTACCACCTGCAACATCCCTAACGAAAGCGATATGGTGGAACTGGCCGTCGGCTACGTTGGTGGTTCCGTAGAAAAACTGTGACGATACTCCAAAATCGTTAAACCCGGTGTCCGTCCTGACCACGGCCTGTACCTTGCCGTCATTGATCTCGACCTGGTAAAGGGCATCGCCGCTACACTGTGCCCCACCGCAAGCATACTGGGAAATTACTGTCTGTTGGCCGATGCCTTTGCTGGTTTTGACCCAGGCTTTGATGGTAAACGAGCCTGGCAGGTCTTGACTGCTGTTATATGGCACTAAAATGTGGTCGTTGCTTCCGTCGAATCCAAGCGCCGTGTTGCCGATCTTGCCAGGCGATACAGAAGAGGCGCCATTAACGAAATATCCATCGTTCGGGCCGACGATATCAGCAGCTTTGCCGCCAACAACGTCGCCATTCCAATGGCTGTCCGGTGTGGGTGGGGCTCCGCCTCCGGCGGATCTAGCGAACCTGAGGCCTGCGCCAGTGCCAAATCGGGCATCAAGGTAGCTGAAATAGATGTTATTTGCGTCAACGACTGCAAGTGATTCCGAAAAGCCAGCGGAGCCGTTGGGCATCCTTTCGACCAAGTCTTCCGTGAAGGTCGACCCGCCGTCCGTTGACTGAGCGAACTTGATGTCCCTGAATGGTCCCCCAGCGTCAAAGTTTTGCAGAGCATATCCAATGAAGATATTGTCGACGTCCAGTGCGACGATCGATGTGGTGTTCAACACCTCGCCGCATTAATCGCAGAATGGGAGGGGCGGGTCGAGGGGCAGAGCGTCATCGACGACGGTTGTCGTGAATGTCGCGCCACCATCAATCGATTTAGAAAGGAAGAGCTCTTTCGGCGCAAAACCACCGTTGTCCCGCGAGGTGACGAGCACGGTCGACTCGTCGGGTGCGGCGATTGCAACGTCGTCACCGATGGAACCACCGCAAGAAGCGGCGCGACGAGGGTGGGTTACACAATCAAGAGCCAGCTTGGCTTCAGCGGCTGTGACCTTGGCCAACGCGAAGGAGTCGCCTCCATCTGTCGAGCTCAAGATGTGAATCTCGCCGCAGCCGTCGTAGGCAATGAAAACCGATGGGCCATTGGCTAGCGTCGAGTCGTCCACGACGGCCATATCTACGCCCAAGCTCCCAAAGGGCCTGTCCCTGGATCCACATTTTCCTTGGTCACCGAAAATGGCCTTGCTGCTCACTACGCTAATATCAGAGAATGTCACTCCTCCATCAGTAGACCGCGCAAGCTTGGTCTCCTTGTTCGTGGAATCGAAGTACGCAATATAGATGTCGTCAGCGTTTGGGGCAACGATGCTAGGGCGTGTTGACATTTTGGACAGATTTTAAAATTAGTTTTAAACTGTAAGAATGTTTACAGAAGAGCTGCACCCGAGTCAATGGCTTCGTCTTA
>MUCU01000073.1 GCA_002817055.1 SAR202 cluster bacterium Io17-Chloro-G7
TCCCAAATCCAATAGCTCTGGAGGCCAGTTAGGACGCGCACCCGGTGAGTTAGTCACCGCCACCAAACCTCCGAAGGTAAAAAGTTCACAAACTCCTTCGCCGGAAAGACGAATAGGACCAAGCGAGCAGCATTCCTCAACACGGCCGGTGGCTGATCCTGCATTTAAGATGCGATTGCCCTGCCGATAATCCCGCATGGGGTATTGGAATTCGTTTGTCTGTGGTGTGTTCTGCCGGGTGGTTTGATAATCAGTGATGCTACAGATATGTAATTGTAGATTGAAAAATGAGGGTCGTTTCATCGGTTTCGGTCGGAGCGCTCGCGCTTCATCTAACCAAAGCAACCCAATAACCAAAGCAACCCAAATTAAATATACCAACGACTAGACCATGAGATGGATACCGACTTCCGGGCGCAAATTAGCGCCGTTAAACTCACGCAGCCATTTTACCCATCACCCCGGCGTTAACACTGATGCCCAGCCACCAGTGTTGTCCGTGGCTGCGCCTGCGACGCTGGAACCCCAATTGGGTCAGGCCCAAGCCGAAGTTTCGCTGGAGCATTGGCGGGATCAGGTTCTGATCGCACCATATTAGATAAGCCAAGTAGAGATCCCGCGCAGTGCAAGCCTGTTCTTTCCCTACCGCACAGCATTCCGGCATGAATTGCTGTAACTGAATCGCGGACTGAAGTTGGGCGTCCCTTGCAGGCTTTACCGATTCTTCTAAGTTTTCAGGGGAGGCTACGGAATTGATCGCGTCTTGAGGCAGTTCATCATCCTGGGCTAACGAAGACGAATCATCGGGTGAGACAACGGGGCTTAGTGCGTCGTCAAAAAGCTCTTCAGTCAGCGACAATGACGAAGAATCTTCCGGTTGTTCCAACGTGTCTAGGTCGTCTAGACCAATCTCCTCAGTCTGTGCGAAGAAGTCCAGCACAACCATGGGCGCCCCTGGTAGGACCGGTGCGTCATGAGAATGCGCTTGAACTGGCGCGAACTCCTGGGGAATCTCTGGTGAGGCGATGGAGCTAGGTGAATCATCGAAAATCTCTTCAACCGGCGAGGCCGCAGGAAAATCTTCCGGTTGAGCCAAGGTGACTAAGGCGACCTGAAGATTCTCCTCAATCTGAGCGAAGTCGGGCGTAATAACGGGCGAGACGATGGGGCTTGGTGAATCATCGAGAAGCTCTTCAACTGGCGAGGCTGCAGGATAATCTTCCGGTTGAGCTAAGGGGTCTAGGGCGTCTTGATCAATCTCCTCAGTCTGTGCGAAGAAGTCCGGCATAACCATGGGCGCCCCCGATGGGACCGGTGCGTCATGAGAAGCCGCTTGAACTGGCGCCAACTCCTGGGGAACCTCGGGTGAGGCGACGAAGGTTAGGGCGTTATCGAAAAACTCATCAACCTGCGCGAACTCTTGCGGGACCCCGGGTAAGGCGACGGGGGTTAGGGCGGGGTGCAAAAGCTTATCACTCTGGGGGTATTCCGGCGGACCTCCCGGCGGACTTCCCGGCGGCACAAGTAGCTTCGGGGGATTGTTGGGATGGTCCTGAACCGGCGTGGGTACCAGCGATTGTTCCGACGTGGCTAAGGCGTCGACGTCGTTTTGAAGAAACCCTTCGACTTGGCCGAAGTCAGCATTCGGCTGTTCTATGGTCGCAGAATCCGTGGCTCGAGAATCCATGGTTGCGGAGTCCGCGGGCGGAGAATCTGATGGAATCTCCCTGGTTGGAGTCGCGTCGGCGACGGTGTTGAGAGAGGCGACCTTCAACAAGAACTCCTGGGTCGCGGCACCGCCGGGGCTGGAATTATGGTTTGAGGCAACCTCCGAAGCGCGCTCTTCGGTTGATTTGGCGTCGGCCACCGCATTGAGAGAGGCGACCTTCAATAAGAACTCCTGGGTCGCGGCACCGCTGGGGATAACATTATTGATTGAGGCAACCTCCGAAGCGCGCTCTTCGATTGATTTGGAAACGGAATTGACCAGTGTGTCCTTCCGCAAGATGTCTTGGGTCGGGGCACCAGCGGGGATGACATAACTGCTTGAGGCAACATCCGGCACGGCCGATTCGGTCGCGGGAGGCCTGGAATTTATATCCTCCTCAGTGCCCACCTCCGATTGATCGATCTGAGGATGGAGATTGGCTTCGACTGTGTCAGCACCAGAGGCCGCCTGCGGCAAGAGTTCCGCAGGATATACGACTTCAGGCACTGATGCCACCGGGATGCTAACCGCAGTTTCGGGTCCTGATGCTACTGGGGTGCTGGCTGCACCTTCGGGTTCTGATGCTACCTGGGTGCTGGCTGCGCCTTCGGGTACGGATACTACCGGGGTGCTGGCTGCACCTTCGGATGCGGATGCTACTGGGGTGCTAATCGCAGTTTCCGGCACGGATGCTACCGGGATATCAGCCTCAGTTTGTGATAAATCAATTTCTTCGGGAGCGGATTGTGTCTCTAAGCCAGTGCTTTGAGGAGAGTTAGACTTTGATAAGACGCTCAGGGCTTTTTCCAAGGTGGTCCAACTAAGATTTCCTGGCTTAAGCCCGACATCTTGTCCCAGCAACCAGGATTCCTCGGCCACCGGACCGGTAACCCAGCTTGCTACGGAACGGACAAAGGGCATAGGTACGTCAACGCCCAAGCTGCTGGCGATGCGGTTCATAAAGTTGAATAAGCATGTGACCAGAACGATTGACACGATCTGATCATCATTGAAACCCACTTCACGAAGCTCCTCTACGTTCTGCTCGGTTAGACTTCCCGGCTCCAGCGTCACTTTAGCCGAAAATTCAAGCATGACTTGGTCTGCTTCCGACAGGTTAGCCTGAGTGTAGTCGGTAAGCAATTGGCTGGCTGTATCCGCATCTCTAGCGTGCTTGCGGAAAAAACCGCCGTGAGTCAATGCGCCGTAACGGCAACGGTTTGCCACCGATACCGTGGTGGCAATGGCTTCTTCTTGTGCTCGGGTTAATGCGGAACTGCCAAAGGCAATACCCTCGTTCAGCCGCTCCACAAGTTCCAGAGCTTGACTGTTTGACGAAATTGACCTGAATATTTCGGGCAGATCCGGTAGGTCCGCCTCTTTAACCCATGACATGAAATACCCTGAATATCGGGCTACTTTTAATTCACTTTCTATGATTGGCCGATTAATGTCAAGAGAATCGAAACCCACTGATATCTATCAAATCGTTCGGAACGTTTAGAAAAGGTTGTGGTAGTATTAGTGGCGGAGGAAGGGTGTGTTCAACGGCTCCAAATCGAACCAAAACGGCACAAGCCATGTGCGCAATGTAGAGTTGCTGCCCGGGGAAACAATAGATCACATCTTTTCCCCCGAGTTAGGGCTTACCCAGAATCCGTCTGACAACGGTCAGTTGCTGGTTGCCACGAATCACCGGGTCTTGGCCTTTTGCCGCAACGAAGGCCGAAATGAGACCTACATTGTGCCCGTCAGCGAACTCCAGGGGATTGCGTTAAAAGCCCGCACCCGGACCTCCGCATCCATCGCTCAAGGCATCGTTCTGGCCCTAGGAGCAATCTTGCTATACCTGGGGGTAGCCTACTGGATAACAGGACGCGTGGAAGGGCCTTCCATTGCAGTAATCAATATGGACGTCGTGCCGTTCTTGATCCTTTTGATCGCGGTGGCGAGTGTTGGAATGGTGGCCAGATACTACTTTGCCACTGAAGACGGTTCGGTGACTTTCCAAGGCAATAACTGGAGTTTCGCCTTCCCATATAGAGGGAAGCGTGCCGGGCAAGAGTTGCAGCTAGTAATCAATTCGGTGTTTGCTGCCCGCTTCTCCCCCAATGGGCACGATGCGTTCTTGTGGGAAGACTAGCGTTCGGTCCTAACCCGAGTTGCACGGTCGGCTGTTGCCGAGTCTGTTGACTCTCCGGACTGGGCGGAAATTACCGTAAAAACCATAGTCCCAAATGGTTCAGAAATCGCTCAACCCAACGGAAGGCCGGGATCGATATCCAGCTCCAAGCCAAACTGCTGCCCCCTTTTGAAGTGCTGATAAGCGCAAGCCGATATCATTGCTCCATTGTCGGTGCACAGCACTGGCGCGGGTATGATGACCGGCAAGGGAGAGCGCCGGGTAATCTCCTCCCGTAGACGAGCGTTGGCGGCCACACCACCAGCCAAAACCAGGCCTTTGGCACCGTATTTGGCGGCCATTTTTATTAATTTGGCCGACATGACGTCCACCACCGATTCCTGAAAAGCACCGGCCAGGTTCCGTACGGTTTCGGCGGCTTCTTTTGGGCTCAGTGGGCTGTTTTCCGGTGGGTAGACCCCCCTTTTCTGGGCTAGGTGCAGTAATGCCGTCTTCACTCCGCTGAAGCTAAAGTCCAAAGTGTCACCCATCCAGGCTCTTGGGAGGTGTTCGCTGCTATCAGCGCCGGTGGAAACCCGCTGTATTTCGGGCCCTCCCGGGAAACCCAAGCCCAGAATCCGCGCGGCTTTGTCGAAAGCCTCACCCGCCGCATCGTCCCTGGTTCGCCCCAGTAACCGGTAATCGCCGTGGCCCTCCATTAGCAACAAATCGGTGTGACCGCCGGAGGCAATTAGGCAAGCCAACGGAAACCCAGGGTCTTGGGCGGGGTCGAGTTCCCCCAACCATGAGGCATAGATGTGCCCTTCCAGATGATTGACGCCGATTAGAGGGATGCCCAAAGAAAAGGCGATAGCTTTCGCCGCATTTAGCCCCGTAATCAATGACCCGGCAAGCCCGGGCCCATATGTAACGGAAACAGCGTCCAAGTCCTTCATTTTCAACCCGCTGGCATTAACGGCTTGCTCCAGCACCGGAACCAAATCTCGCACGTGCTGGCGGGAAGCTACTTCGGGCACCACTCCGCCATATTGGGAGTGAAGTTCCACTTGAGAGGCAATAATGTTGGACCGTAAACGTTTGCCGTCGGTAACCACAGCAATAGCTGTCTCGTCGCAAGACGTTTCGATGCCCAGAATGTTGATGGCCATTTTTAGCCTTCAGCCGTCAGCGTACAACCTTTCGGGCGCCGCCAGCGGAAACTTTTTACGGGGATTTTTTATGGAGACCTTTTGCGATAGTCCTGGGTGATTTCATAATATGGTTCGAGCGTGGCGGGCGTCAACTTTGCACTCAGGAAGGGCCGATGCTATCATCATTTCACGGCTCATGGAATAGGGCTGAACCAGAGTTGTTCAGTAATTCCCGTACTAATCGTTAAACCAATCCCAAAGCCAACGATTGAACCAGGAATCGGGCGTTTTGATGGATTTGGAGGCGCCTCGGTCATAGATAAGAGGGTGCCTCGGTCAGATGGATTTGGAGGTGCTTCGGTCAATGGATACCGCTGATTTATTGAGGCTGATCCTGCTGCTTGTATGCCTGGCAGGGTCTGCGTTTTTTTCGGCATCAGAGACCGCCTTTATAGCCCTTCCCAGGCCGCGTCTAATACATCTGGTCAGCACCGGTGCCCCGGGAGCGAACAGGGTAAATCGAATTTTGCAGCGCCCGGAAAAATTCTTGGCCACAGTTTTATTGAGCAACAACTTGGTCAATACCGCAATGGCAGTTTTGGGCACTGCTTTAGCCGTCAGTCTGATTGGCAGCAACAACTACCAGGCGATATTGGCCGCAACCTTCGGAGTTACTCTGATCCTGCTAGTATTTGGCGAGGCCATACCCAAGACTATCGCTTGGCACCGCTCCGAAAGAGTAGCATTCGCGCTTTCCCGTCCCCTAAACGTGGTGGGAACGACATTATCTCCCGCCGTCGGCGTATTACAAGCCTTCACTTCGACCATCAACAGGCTTTTGGGTATCGGTGGCGGTTTACCTCAAGTGAGCGAAGAAGAAATCCGCACGCTGATCGCCGCTGGCGCCCAGTCCGGAACCGTTGAGGTCGAAGAAGCGGCGCTGCTGGAGAAAGTCTTCCGTTTCGGCGACCGTCAGGTCCACGAGATAATGACGCCCCGACCGGAGATCGTTTGGGTGGATCAAGGAACGACCCTGGAAGAGTTTTTGCCGATTTACATGGAGCATCGCCATACCCGCTTCCCGGTTTATTCCGGCACCACCGAGAACATTATCGGGATTCTTGCCATCAAGGACGTGTTGCTAGCATTGGGCAGACAGCAAATCAACTTGCAAAGCAGCATCACCGAACTTTTGCGCCCAGCCTATTTTGTGCCGGAAACAAAATCCGTCAGCAGCACCTTCGGTGAAATGCAGCAAAGCGGCTTTAGCCTCGTCCTGACAGTGGATGAGTTTGGCGGCATTGCTGGCTTGGCGACTATAAAACAACTGCTGGAAATTATCGTCGGTCAAGTGAGCGAGGAAGGCGTCATACCGGAAGAGGCTTTCGTACCAGTGGACGACGACACTTATCGCGTCGACGCCGGAGTAGGGATAGTGGAGATTAACGATGAACTGGGAGTTGGCCTGCCCGAAGGTAGCTATCAAACAGTGGCTGGCTTCATTTTGGATTCACTGGGCAGGATCCCGGACGAAGGCGACATAGTAGAAATTGACAACATCCGGTTAACGGTCAAGGCCATGGATGGTGTGAGGATCGATAAGGTTGAGTTGCGCCGGTCCCAAAGCGCCCGAGACGGTATGGAGGACGGCACACAGGATGGATGCGGCTAATGAAATTGGTGCTGGTACGTCATGGGGAAACCGAGTGGAACAAACTGGGTAAATTCCAGGGTCAGCGAGATATTGCCCTGAATAGCAGGGGCTTAGCCCAAGCCAAGGAAACGGCTCAAACCGTGGCGCATTGGCAGCACTCGGTAGTGTATTCCAGCCCTCTAAGCCGCACCATGCAGGTTGCCCACGAAATATCCAGTATAAGCGGCAATGCGGTGCAGCAGGTGCCAGGCCTCCAAGAGTTGAGCCTTGGCGACTTGGAAGGGGTGACCGGGGAAGAAATGCGCTCCGGCTGGCCGCAAGTTTATGCCGCCTGGCGCGACGACCCGGCCACCGTCGGCATGCCCAACGGCGAGACTTTGGTAGAGCTGCAAAACCGGGTATGGAATGCGTTGCTGGAGCTGGAGAAAACTCACCTGCAAGCAGAAACGCCGGATGACATGTTGATTTTGGTTTCCCACAACTTTGCTATTCGGTCTTTAATCGGCAAATTACTAGGTATGCCCCTCTCCAACTTCCACCGCATGTCCCTTAGCTTAAGCTCCATCTCCACGGTGGAGATCGACCAGCGGGGCCGCCGCTTGACCAGCTATAATTCCACTTCCCACCTATCCCCAGAGAATAGATAGAGACCTTGTGGCCGACACTTCCAATTCGTCCATCGTCCGCCTGGAGAGTGAGGTGGCTGCAGCCTTGGGCCGGGCTGGCTATTCCGGCAAAGACAACCAGGACTACACTTCCTTGGTGGTGGGGGTGTCTGGAGGGCCGGACTCGGCGGCGCTGATCCATTGCCTGCATCGCCTAAAGGACGCCCACCGTCTCCGCCTGTACGTGGCTCACTTGAATCACAACTTCAGGGGACAAGAAGCCTACGACGACGCCCGTTTTGTGTCCGACCTAGCCTTGGACTTGGGGCTGGAAGCGACTGTTGAACAACGGGACGTGCTGGCTTACCAGAGAGAGCGGCGCATCTCTTCCTTTGAGCAAGCGGCTAGGGAGTTCCGCTACCGTTTCTTGGCTGAGGTAGCAGAATCTGTCGGCGCAGCAGCGGTGGCAGTGGCCCACACCTCCGACGATTTGGCGGAAACAGTATTGCTGCACATTCTGCGCGGTTCCGGCACAGGCGGGTTACGGGGCATGTCCGAGCTTTCACCTTGGCCTTGGCCAAGAGACCAGGCTGAACTCAAGCTGTTTCGGCCGCTGTTGGGTCTGTCTAAAACAACCACGGTGGGTTATTGCCGGGAGTTAGGGAAGGACTACCGGGAGGACAGCGGGAATTACTTGCCCCGGTTTACCCGCAACCGCGTGCGTCTCAACCTGCTGCCCCTGTTGGAAGCCGAGTTTAATCCCCGAGTCCGGGAATCGCTGATACGCCTGTCTCGTACAGCTTCGTTGGAACTGGACTACTTGGATGGGGAAACCGACCGATTGTGGGGGCAGGTCGCCACGGAGGCCAATGGCGGAGTGGATTTTCGCCAATCCGACCTAGCGCAGGTTCACCCGGCGTTGCTTAAACTGCTGCTGCGCAAAGCCTACAGCCATGTGGCAGGTGACGCCCGCCGGCTCAGCCAGCCCAATTTGGACGCCATGACGGCCTTCGTTCACTCAAATTCCGCTGGTCGTAGCGTGGACCTCCCGGGCGGACTCAAGCTGCACCGTTCATATGACTATCTCAGGATGTCGCGGGAGTCCAGCTTGCCTTGCCCATTCCCCGTTTTGGACGAAGCCCAAGATTTGTCGCTGCCCACTGCGGGAGGCGCAGCGGCAGTGGTTAAATTTGCGCTTTGGGAAATTACACTCCGAAATATCGACTCCGGCCAAATCGACTTTCGAGATGAGGCAATTTGGTCCCCAGCGCCGATTTTAGGCAGTGCAGTCAAAACCCAAATGTGGAAGGCCTACTTGGGCCGGGATGCTTTAGGGGACGGCTTACGGGTACGATCCTGGTTGCCGGGAGACCGGTTTCAGCCTTTGGGTCTGGCCAATGAGAAGAAGCTTCAGGATTTTTTCACCGATGCCCGGGTCCCCAAGGACTGGCGCAACCGGGTACCCCTTCTGGTGGCGGATAGGGGCATCGCTTGGGTGGTCGGTTACCGTATCGCCCAATGGGCAAGGGTGATTTCGCAAATCACAACGGCGAGCCCGGCGGTCGAAGTAGCATTTTCTTACGGCGGGTCTTCGTGAATTGACGCTGCTAGCATCGAAGTGGCCCAGTAAGTGACGAACCCTTATCGTAGTCCACATCAGTTGGCCATGGTGCAGACAGACAAGTGGTCCTTAAACGGCCCTCGGTGGATGGGAATGGATCCAGCCAAGCCCCAAACTAGGTGATAATTATACCGCTTCTCTCCGACCCCATATCAAATTCCCAGCAGACGTGAAGGGTTGTCTTTAACGAGCAGCCCAACCTCCACTTCCTCCATCCCCGCTTGGAGCAAGGTTGCGATTCCCATTCTCAGTCCCTCGGCGGGCATGGGATGGTAGTCCTGGCCAAAGTCGCTGCTGACAATGCAGTTCTCCAAGCCGATGGCGGACATGGTTTCCGCCAAATCCCTTGGGGCCATGCGGTTGGCCAAAGGCATCATCACGTGCAAGCAATGCTCTAAGTAGGCCCCCATTGATGCCAGTGTTTTCATGTCTTCCACAGTCATTCCGCTCCAGAATGCCATGGTCGTAGCGTGGGTGACGACCACCCTGTTGATGCCAAAGTTACGGGCTTCCGCCACCAAAGCCATGCTCTCTTCTGTGGAAATATGACCGGTGGCCAGCACCATATTGTGGGATTTCACCAGTTCCAGAATGGCGAACACTTCGGGCACCAACTGGCCTTTGTCGTCTAAGATATAGATGCCGCCTTCCAAGCCCCTTCGCTGATGGTCGGCGCGGGCCGCGTACGTGGGCATCCAGACCAACCTGCCCCCCATCAGAGCGGTAGCTTCCACCGCCTTAGGGTTAAGGCCGCCCACTTCAAAATCCAGGGCAACCCCACCAATTAAAGTAATATCCGGAACCACCTGACTGGCGGTGTAGGCGACGGGATGAGTCGGGTATTCATGGCTCTTTAGCACCAACCCGCGCATGCCCATTTCCTTGGCTTGCTGTGCGACGTCAATGGCGCTGCCGCGCCGCTCTACCTTTGGGTCGGGGGCAAAATGGACGTGGATATCCATGGCCCCTTCCATTAGCCGGTCTGCGTTACTCAATGTCTCTCCCAATATATTTGCGGTCGGCTGCCTTTCTCTATCCGAGTGGGCAGCCGATTAAATCAGCCTATTGCCACGGATGGCGAGGAGTTTGCAACAGCGCAAGTCTGGGCATACTTTACAACTGGTGTGAATAAACTACAACCTCGTTCCCGGTGGCCGGCAGATCCCCCTTTCTAAGGCAATCTCCCTCAGCCACGCTATGTCCCACCAATCCTGATTCCTCACCCGAACCCTGCCAGTGCACATCCGGGATAGAGATTGAGACGCCTATCGCAAAATCGGAGTGCTCGAATTCTGGTGAGGATTGCCATAAATCAGGCACGAACCGCCATTAAGAGATAACAATTTAGACCTTATGAATAACTCTTTCCGGGGCCCGTAACACAAAATGCCCCAGCTCTAGCAGCTGGGGCATTTTGTGGATCGAGGGGGACAGCGGTGGTTGGGCTTCCACCACTTGTGATCAGACCGAGTTTTGAACGGAATGGCAAGGGTCATTGCCCTTGAATTTGTAACCGGGTGCCATCGGTGAACAATATGCTATTTGGCTCGAATACGACAGTCATATCGCTCTTACGGCAAGTTAAAACCAAGCCGGTTGAAGGGAAATCCGGGCCGCACAACTCAACAAGCCATTGATCTGCTTCGATTAAATCGGCCGGGTCAAGATTGTAGGTGGCGGTTGCTTCTTGCAGTGGCGTCAATGTGCTGTCATACGTCAGAGGGATCGTCTTGATCTGCGTTTCATACAGGTCATCGAATGTCACCACCCCGAAGAAAGAGCTAATGCCTCTTTCGCCAATGTTGCGATACTTGAACTCGAAAAGCAATCGTTCACCCACGGTCCGCTCGCCGAAGACGCGCTTGGAGGCAGAATTCGAGAACCAAGCCATTTCTACGAAGTCGACTGTCAATGCCTCTCGCATCTGCAAGCCTGCATCGGGCTCAGGAGTAGCATTGGGCGTAGGCTCGAGCGTTGGTTCGGGCGAAAGCCCTGGCGTAGCTTCGGGTGTAGGCTCGGCGATTGGTTCCGGCGTTTCAACGACAGCCGGGATTAACGATATCTCTGGCATCGCCTCTGGCGGCGGTTCGGATGCTTGCCGGGGCGCGGAGATCGGAGACCCGGTTCGGTCGGGTTGCGCCTCAGCGTCTTTCATCGCTGGTTTTGGGGTCGCGGTGGGGGCCGACTGTAATGCCGCCGTTGTGGTTGTTGCCGTAGTGGTTGTCAATGTGGGGCCGGTAGAGAGAGTCTCTCCGGGTTCGGGGGAAACGTTGGGCTCAAGAGTTGGTACCGGAGCAGGATTCGTTTCGGGACTGGGAGAAATGTCTGTTTCGGCCTCGATTGATATGCTGGACCCACAGGCGATTGATACCGTTAATAAAATGCCAATAGCTAACGGCATCAGGCCAATTTTCATGAGTATTTGAAACCTCCTTACTATGTAACCTTTCTGGGCAACCCATACGGGTTATTTGCAGCCCATAGTAGAGGAGGTCATACCCGCGAGTAGTGTGACTAATGTTTGAATTTCTGCTTAAATTATTTTGGATGAGATAGCTTTTCAGTGGTTGCGCTTTAACTGTTGCCCGCACCCATAGGCGTCAGTCATAACCTAAGTCTCCTATATCCAAGACTACGACCGACGCCCGGTGCCAGATTTTACCTTGAATATAAAAGCTCGGAGCCTAAGGAATCCGAATGACGGAACGAAGGGTCTCTCCCCGCTCCATGGCGTCAAAGGCGGCCTCAGCGTCTTCCAACCCGATTTCCCGAGTCACTACCCCGTCCAAATCCAGTTCGCCGTTTCGGTACCAATCGGCCAGCAACGGAAAGTCTCGGGACGGCAGGCAGTCGCCATACCAGCTAACCCTCAACCCCCCGCCCAGGCCGAAAAACTGGAGCATGGGTAGTTCCATCTTCATGGACGGATCGGGAACGCCTATAAGAGTGCAGGTACCGGCCAGGTCCCGGGACCACAGGGCTTGAAGCAGGGTTTGGGGAGAACCGACGGCTTCGAATGAGTAGTCGACGCCGTTACCGCCGGTGAGGCTTTTGATCGCCTCCACTGGGTCTGTCTTGCTGGCGTCAACCAGGTCCGTTGCGCCAAACTGGCGGGCCCAGTCCAGCTTGTTCTGGGCAATGTCCACGGCGATGATCTTGCCGGCTCTCGCTAGCTTGGCGCCCATGATTACGCTGCAACCAACGCCGCCACAACCGTAAACCGCTACGGTGCTGCCCCTGCGCACGCTGGCGGTATAGAGCGCCGCCCCTACTCCGGTCATGACGCCGCAGCCGATCAAGCACGCTTGGGAAGGTGGACACTCGGTGGACACCGGAATGGCCTGCTTGGCCGCAACGACGGTCTGGGTACAAAATGTCCCGATGCCCAGTGCGGGACTAAGCACCCGACTATCGCTTTTGGTGGTCATGCGGGGTTTGGCGTTCAGGCTGGCCGAGCATAAATTAGGCTGACCCAATTGGCAGAACCGGCAATGTTCGCAAGGAGCGCGCCAAGCCAAAATGACATAATCCCCAATAGCAGGGGTAGTGACACCCTCTCCCACCGACTCGACTATGCCTGCGCCTTCGTGGCCCAGCAGGTAGGGAAATTCGTCCGAGATTTTCCCTTCTTTGTACATCAGATCGGTATGGCACACGCCGCTTGCCTGGATACGAACCAATACTTCTCCAGGCCCCGGATCCTCAATGAGGATTTCTTCTAACTGAGACCGTTCCCCGGCTTTCCTAGACACCACACCCATTCCCGTTATCGTCATAGCTCCCCCTGGCTAGTTTTGGTTTTTGGCCCAGCGGCCTTTCGGAATTTGAACGTTGGTATGTTACCACGACCCACTCGTTTGGACACAGGTTGGACCCCGGTTTTGACCGCTAGTGGTCGGCCCAGTCATTACTTAGGCCTCTATTACCTGAGACCGTTGAGATGGAGCCGAGAAACTGCCGCTTGCCGCAATCGGGAGGCATTGGTAGCATGGGGCAAACTCGGAGGCGTATTCCCGCACAATTTCAGATCAAGGAGAGAGCCATGGACCTGGGAATTAAGGGAAGAGTAGCGGTCATCGGCGGCGGTAGCAAAGGCTTGGGGAAAGCGTGTGCGCTCTCTTTGGCCCAAGAAGGCGCCAACGTCGCCATTTGCAGCCGAAACGTTGAAGATTTGGAAGCTGCGGCCCAGGAAATACGCACGGCAACGGAAGCTCAGGTGCTGACAGTGCCCGGTGACCTTTCCCGCTTGCCGGATATTCAAAACCTGATCCAGACCACTGTTGACCATTTTGGCAGATTGGACATAGTCGTATCCAATTCCGGCGGTCCCCCGGAAGGCCGGGCTGTAGACACACAGGAAGAAACTTGGGACCGGGCTTTCCAGATGGCGCTCAATTTTTTCATCCGCATGGGCCGTGAGGCGGTGCCCCACCTGAGAAAGCAGTCTTGGGGACGCATCATTAACATTCTGGCCAGCACCGTCTACCAACCCATCGACAACCTGGTTACGTCGGGGGTCACCAGGATGGGAGCTGTGGCCTACGCCAAGAGCTTGGCCGACGAAGTTGGACGAGACAACATTCTGGTCAACAACGTAGCGCCTGGGTTCCTGCTTACCGACCGTATGGTGCACATTTTCGAGACGAGGGGAGCGGAGACGGGCGTATCCACCGAGGAAGCCCTCAATGCCCGGTCATCCAGCATTCCTTTGGGCCGCTTTGGCCGTCCTGAAGAATTGGCGGACTTGGTGGCCTTCCTAGCCTCGGAGAAGAACGGCTACATCACGGGGACCACCATCTTGGTGGACGGCGGAGTGGTCCGTTCGGTGATGTAACCCTGGGGTTTCGGTGCTCGAGCTTATTCCGCATCATCATGCTGGAGCATTCTTCATGACGGGAATCGCAGATCCGTCAAGTCGGCGCCCGAAAAAAGGACCCCACCGCAATGCAACTCGCGGCGGGGGCTAACTTTAGGACTTGAAGGCTTATGGAAGACCGCTAACCCTTGAGGTGGGTGTCGAAGAAGGCCATAGCCTTGCTCCAAGCGTCCCGCGCCGACTCGGGGCGGTAGCTGGCCCTGGCGTTGCAGTTAAAGCCGTGGCCGGCGCCGGGGTAGGTGTGGAACTCATAGTTCTTGCTGTGTTTGTTCAATTCAACCTCGAAGGTTGCCACCTCCTCAGGAGAAGGATTGGCATCGTCTTCTCCGAACAAACCCAGCATGGGGGCCGAGATGCCCGATGTCCGCTCAAGGGGAGAAGGCCCGTCGCCCCTGGCTACGGGGATAAATCCACCGTAATACACCACTGAGGCTTTTAGGTCGGAAATAGTGCAAGCAGCAAGGTAGGTCACCCGGCCACCAAAGCAAAATCCCACGATACCGATGCGGTCCGATTGCACAAAAGGCTGGGCTTTCAGGAAGTCCACCGCTGCCTGTACGTCGGCGATAATATTGACGTCGGTGCACTGTTGCATCCTGGCTACGGCTGTGTCCATCTCTTCGTGCAAACCCATTGTCATCGGACCTTCTCGGTGGAACATAGCCGGGGCCAGCCCCACATATCCTTGAGCGGGAAAACGGTCGGTGAGAAACTGGATGTGGGAGTTGACTCCCCAAATCTCCTGGATTACAACCACCGCCGGACTGGGTCCGTCCCCTTCAGGTCTGGCCAGGTACGCTTCCATGTTTTCGTTGTTAACGCTGATGTCCACCCAACTCTGTGGCATTCCATGCCCTCCAAATTTAATTTTCGGAAACCAAATCCTCTAGAAGCTCCTCTTGAACTGGAAACTTTTGCTACAGCAACCTGGTACCCAATCGGCCGAACTATGCGGTGTCACCCTGAACGAAGTGAAGGGTCTGGGGCGCTGGGGCTACTTCACCTCAGATTCTTCTTTGCTCCGTTCGTTAAATTGACATCGTGATAAGAATGACTGAGCACCGCAAACAGCCGCGCAAATGAACCTGCACTTTCTAACACGGCCATCAACCAGTGACCGGGCGATTCGTCTTGGTCGTCCATCGTCATTGGGCTCGACCCCGACTTCATAACAGGGAACGAGGCATTCCCTCTAATTTCCCACAAACACTGCGGGGCGAAGGCCCTGGCTGGGCGAAACCTTCTCGTAGCAGTCCGCCACCTGGAACATCAGACCCTCTTCAAATGGACTGGTGATTATTTGCACACCGATGGGCAACCCCGCTTCCGTGACGCCACAAGGCACCGTTATGGCGGGCAATCCGGTGGCATTCAAAGGGCTTGTGTTCCGAGAAATCAAGCTTGAGCCCGGTCCCCTGACCCGGTGGTCGACACCATTCATGCTGATGTACTTTGCATCTATGCGGGGCGCTGCCACCGGGGCTGTGGGGGTAATCAAGAAGTCCACTTGTTGCATTACCCGAGCGTATTCTTCCTGAATAATCCGCTGCACCTTCAATGACTTGGAGTAGTCTCTGCCAAGAACGAACTGGCCGGGGATGGTGCGGTAGAGCACGTCCGGTCCGTAATCCTCCCGGTTGGACTTGAGAAAAGGTTCGTGGGTGACGATGCTGTCCGCCATAGCTGAAATCCGCAAGGCACCGAAGTATTGCATTGCGGGCAGGCTGACTTCTTGAATTTCAGCGCCCAACTCCTCCAGGGCGGCTATGCTCTTTCGAACGGCCGTCTCTACCTCTTCGTCCAACATTTCAAAATAATGGTTGGAAGGGACACCCATTCTCAGGCCCTTGAGGCTTCTCCCCAGATAGGAGCTGTAATCGGGCACCGGCACTGGCACCGTGCTGGGGTCTAAGGGGTCATCGCCAGCAAGGACTTGAAGGACTAGGGCGCTGTCGGCTACGGAGCGGGTCATCGGGCCGATGTGGTCGCCGTTAAAACTGGTTACCAACAACCCACGTTGGCTGACCCTTCCATAACTCTGCTTGAGGCCCACAACTCCGCAGAAGGTTCCCGGCAATCGCACGGACCCCCCCAGGTCAGTGCCAAGAGACATGAAAGTAACCCCTGCGCCAACGTTGGCGCCTCCCCCTCCGCTGGAGCCTCCCGGTATGTGGTCCAACCCCCAAGGGTTGTGCACCGCCCCGTAGTGAGGATTGTTAGAGGTGGCCCCGGCGGCAAATTCCTCTAGGTTCTCTTTCCCAATGAAGATTGCTCCAGCGTCCCGGCAACGCTTAACGACCTCGGCGTCTTCTTCCGGTACATGATTGGCCAAAACCTTGGAACCCAACGTCGTGGTGATCCCTGCGGTGGCCAGATTGTCTTTCAATCCGATGGGAATACCGTGCAACGGGCCCCGGTAATCGCCTCGAGATATGGCGGCTTCCGATTCACGGGCTTGGTCCATGGCCCTATCATGAAGTATGGAAATGAAAGAGTTTAGGGTGGGTTGAAGCCTGTCGGCCTCAGATAGAGCGGCTTCGGTCAACTCTACCGGGGAAACTTCTTTGTTTTGGATTTTTGGCGCTAACTCGGAGATGGTCATCCGGAGCAGTTCAACGTTCGCCATGATTTCGACCTCCCAAATTCTTTTGTGCCAGTGGGTGCATTGCGGGTAAGAGTCCTTCGCTCGTATTGGGCCAGGCTTGAGGACTCGCTAGGTGAAGGTGAGACATCCTGTCCTCAGTCCTCAGCGGCTCACAACTAGCGGTCGATGGGGTAACGGTTCTGGTGGACGCAGCAAAATAATTGTTGGCAAATGTAACTAGTCCGACAACTTAAGCAGCCGGCTGGAAAACACATCGGACAAATCCAACTCTTCCAGTTTGTTAAGCTCCTCCAAGTAGTACTCCAACTCCGGACGGACTAAATCCAGTTCTTCATCGGACAACTCGAACCCATTGAAGTCTCGAATCATCGCTTTAAGCGTTTCATTTGAGATTGACACTTTCATCCCCCTCGTTTAGCTATCGTTTTGGGTCACATGGTCTATTCGCAGTCTTTTCTGATAACAGGCCGGTAATACGCCGGTAATACGCCGGTAATACGCGAGAGTTTAAAACAGGGTGGCGTAGAAAGCCAGTATTCGCTAGAAACCGCATTTGCCAGTGAGGCGGAAGTTGGATGGATGAGGCGCACCGAAATTGGAACAGCAGCTAGAGTTGGACAAGGAGCGAATATTGGCATTTAAATGGCACATTTAGCCGCCAAGTGTACTTTAACATTACTGGCGCAGAGTTGTATGATAGAAGAAATGGTGGGCTTGGCGCGGGTGCCCGTGGGCGCATTTTCCGCAGCCTTCACCATACCTGGAGGGGCAGATTTGAGGAACCTGTCGGGCTTTTTGGTTCACCTGTTTCGGCGAGAAGGAGACGCGGACAAGGTATATATTTCCGTGGTCCACGACCGCTGCTTGCTGTGTGAGGAACCGATAGGTGAGTCCTCCGCTTATCTTACCTACCGGGTCTGCCCCTATTGCCGTTTTCATTACAGCTTATCCGCTAGGGAACGAATCGATATTCTGGCGGACAAAGGTTCGTTCAGAGAGTCTCACAAGTACTTGAGTTCGATAGCGCCCATTTCTTTCTCCAGGCGCGGGCGCTACCGTAAGCTGCTAAACCAAGACCAGAACCGGACCGGTTTGACGGAAGCAGTGGTCACCGGACGATGTCAGATCGATGGCATCGAAGTTATGCTCGCGGTGCTGGACTTTGGCTTCATGGGTGGCAGCATGGGAAGCGTTGTGGGCGAGAAAATCGCCACAGCCTTGGAAACCGCTGCCCGAAGAAACCTGCCCATGATCGCTTTGGTCTCCGGCGGTGGAGGTAGAACCCAAGAAGGCGTGCTCTCGTTGATGCAAATGGCTAAAACGGTAGCTGCCGCCAACCGGCTCAGGGAGGCTGGCTCCCCTTTTATCGTTGTGCTGTCCAATCCTTCCACGGGCCAAGCCTACGCCAGTTTCGCCAACCTGTCTGACATCATTCTGGCCGAGCCCGGTTCTTTAATCGGCCTCGCGCCACTACGTGCTTTGAAGGAAGCGTCTGATCGACCTTTGCCATTGGATGCCCACACGGCTGAGGCTCATCTAGGCCACGGTCTGCTGGACAATGTCGTAGACAGGGAAGCCCTGCAGAGTCGATTGTCCATTTTGCTACAGATTCTTACCAGCCAAAAAATGGACAAGGGACATTACAAAGATCTGCCCGATACAGAAGCGGAGATTTCCGAGGAACCCGACGCATGGGAATCGGTCACGATCGCCCACCACGCCGAGCGTCCCTTGGCCATGGCTTATATACGGTCGATGTTAGACCCGTTTATTGAGCTTAGGGGAGACCGGTTGAGCAGCGACGACCGCTCAATCGTTGGAGGCGTGGGGTTCTTGTTCGGAGAACCGGTGGTGATTATAGGTCAGCAACGGCGCCCAGCATTGGAGGGTGAGCGGTACCACATTTACCCTGACGGCCTGCGCAAGGCCCAACGGTTGATTTCCCTGGCCTCGCGCTTCAAGTTGCCTATAATTACCTTGATCGACACCCAAGGAGCCCACCCCGGGCTGGAATCCGAGGAGCAAGGAATAGGAAACGCCATAGCTACCACGCTCTCGCAGATGGTGGAAGCCCCAGTCCCCGTCGTGTCCGTTGTTATCGGTGAAGGCGGTAGCGAGGGTGCGCTGGCTTTGGGACTTTCAGATCGGATTCTCTTCCAACAATATGCGATTTACTCGCCTATTTCACTGAACCACCACCTGGGTGGCCCGTTCCCTGATCACATGTTGGACCGGGAGGCAGCCCAAGCACTGATGTTGACCGCCCAAGATTGCATTGAGTTAGGCATTGGCGATCAAATCATTCCCGAGCCGGAAGGCGGCTCTCACATAAATCCCAGGGAAGCGGCAGCGATTATTCAGGCGGCCGTTGCCACTCAAATCGGCGAATTAAGCAAGCTTTCGACGAAAAAGCTGCTGAAACGACGCTACCAGAAATACCGGCGTATGGGCGAGCAGACTGCTTACTCCCAAGAGGCCATGAGTCTGGAGGTGGAATTATTGATGAACATTACCGCCGAAGGTGGAAGAAGCGGGCGTTTGATAAGGAGCCACGTCTTGGAGGGCTTTGAGAACGGGATTGGAGAAGTGAACGGTCCGTCGGAAAGTGTGAACGGCCATAGCCATGCCGGGGAAACGGTTACCGGGGTGATGTCGGGAGACGATTGTTAGCCCCAGGCAACCGTTTAATTTCGCGACGGTATCGCCTCAAACTACAGGAGCGTCAGGCTGCGGTTCTACCAAATTCCTCAAGACTTTTCCGCATACCATCCGCTAAATGGGCGTATTCTTCGCCCACGGCAGGGTCGGCCAGGGCCGTTGGTTTAGAAGAATCCCTGTAGCTGCCCCGCAGAGCCAAGGCACCGAGGAATGGAGCGTCAACCTCTTGGGCTAACTCCTTTCCGGCGCCTTCCCCGAAGATCTCCCCTGAATAGTTTTCCACTACACCGAGCACATTCAAGTTGAGCTTGCGGATCATGTTGATGCAACGCTTGGCGTCGATGTTAGCCAATTCCTGTGGGGTGCTGACCACCACAAACCCGTCCATGGGGAGGGTTTGCATTACAGTCAAAGGAGAGTCGGAAGTGCCGGGGGGAAGGTCTACGAGCAAATAGTCTAACTCCCCCCACTGTGTAACTTGCAGGAACTGATTGATTGCATTGTGGATCATTGGGCCGCGCCAGATTATCGCCTCCTCCTCTTTTTCCTGGAAGAAGGCCATTGATACGACTTTAACGCCCCATTTCTCGGATGGAATGATTTGGCCATCCACGTAATCGGGCTTGTCGGAAATCCCCAGCACCTTTGTGACGTTAGGGCAATCAATGTCCACGTCCAGCAGCCCCACTTTATTGCCTTGTTGCGCCAGGGTGACAGCAAGGTTAACCGACACCGTGGTTTTACCGACACCGCCTTTGCCGCTGTAAACGCCGATTTTCGTTTGAACTTCGGCCAATCGATCAGTGATCTGGCGCTTCTGTTGCCAGGTACGCTTGATCTGCTCTAACCGAGCGTTTTCGGGGCCACTTCTTTCTGGAGGAGTCGCCATTTTATGAACTCGCTAAATGCCCAATTGAGATCTGGCTTCTTCGCTAATCAACTCCGGCGTCCATGGGGGGTCGAAAACCATTTCAATTTCCACCTCGCCGGCGCCGTCCAAGTCCTGCACGGCCCATTCCGCTTGCTGAGCGATGAACGGTCCCATGCCACAACCGGGGAACGTCAGAGTCATCTGGACGTAAATTCCACCTTCGTCGTTGACCTGAATATCGTAAACTAGCCCTAAATCCACAATATTCACCGGAATTTCAGGGTCGTAAACGGTTTTCAGGGCTTCGGTAACGATTTCTTTGGTCAGGGTTTCCTCTGCCATTCTGGCCTCCTGTAATTCCACTTAGAGCCATTATATAGAAAGTTGACTGAAAAGGTCAACAATTATGGAATCAACAAAAGCTTTCCCGTGGTAGCTCGTCCTTCCAGTTGCCGGTGAGCCTCGGCTGCGTCAGACAATGGGAAGATGTGCTCTACTCTGAGCTTGAGTTCACCCGATTTAACCCAGCCTAAAACGTCGCCCGAGCGCTTTCCCAATTCTTCCCGGGTGACGGTGTAATCGCCCAAACCGGGACGGGTTAATGAAAGGGAGCCACGGCCCAAAATTCCAGGGTTGATGTCCGCCGGAGGGCCGCTGGCCGCACCGTATAGCACCAGATGGCCGCGTCGGCCCAAGCTACTGAGGCTCTGATCGAATGTCGTCTTTCCCACCGAGTCGTAGACCACTTGGACGCCTTCACCGCCGGTCGCTTTCTTGATTTCCTCCGCGAAATCCTGTTGAGTGTAGATGATTACCTGGTCGGCTCCAGCTTCCCGGGAAAGCTCGGCTTTCGCTTCGGTTGAGACGGTGGAGAAAACATGACCACCCAGCTTTTTCACCATCTGGGTAAGCAGTAGGCCAGTGCCCCCGGCGCCGGCATGGACGAGCACCTTGTCACCCTTTTGCACAGCGTAAGTGGAGTGGCAAAGATAGTGGGCGGTCATGCCCTGAAGGATTGCCGCCGCACCGGCCTTAGCATCCAAGCCTGTTGGCCGTTTGATAAGCCTCCAGGCTGGCGCCAGGACCTGCTCGGCGTATGTTCCGGGTACCGTGCAAAAGGCTACCTCGTCCCCGACGCTTACCTCGGTCACTCCTTCGCCTATCGACCGCACTACGCCCGCCGCCTCGACGCCAGCCGTCCAAGGCAAACCAGCCACCGGATTGACACCAGCGCGACTGTAGGTATCCGTAAAGTTGACGCCCACGGCCTGAATATCCACTACCGCTTCTCCGCTCCCTGGAGTGGGGTCCGCAACGTCCCGGTATTTCATCACTTCCGGTCCGCCGTGATTGTCGATTTGCACTGCTTTCATGGCGCCTGCTCCTTATATATCTGCATATATCTGATCTAACCCCAATTGTCCCGCCATTTTTTGTCCAGTTGTGTCGGTCCAGACTAATGTTGGTGCAGTCTTTTATCTACCCGGTTTCTGGCACGGCTCACCCTATTAGCCCTGATGCCAGCCGAACTAACGGTCAATATTCCGGGCGGTAGTATACACCTATCCGCCCGATCACTAAACTGTCGCCGAGACAAAACCGCAGCGATTGTGGGGCGACCCGAATTTTCTAAGAGGCGCTTCCAAAACCAAGGCCAAAACTAATTCCCACGAAGGTTTCGAAGCTCCCGATGAAAGTTTCGCATGCGGTTATTAATGTGGCCTTGGGCTGTGCCACGTAGCCGTGAAATGTGGTATCAAATAACCGAATTCGTATCTGTAAGGGTTGGGTGAACACACTGTCTAGATTGCTATCCTAGGTGGCAACTGCTATAATAAATGGGTTATTCCCTGACTTCTGCGGAAGTTTGCTTCACAAGTGTATCATCCGCCGTGAAGTGCTTGGTATGTGGGGATAATCGTCATAACGCAACAAAAAGGAAGCAATAACGCGTAATCACCCCATCGCTCGCGTTCTGGCCTCCGGAGGTAATGGATTTGACAGATCAAGCCGGTCCTTCTCTCTCGGAAGCTTTAACGAAGTTCATGCTGGCAAAGAAAAACGGCAAAGGCGCGGCGTTAGATCATTCGGAAGTAGGGCGGTTCGTGGCTTGGTGCGGGCGAGAAAGAAATGTTGTGGAAGTGACTCCCGCCCAGGTAGCCGAGTACGCCCAGCACATCGGCTTAGGCGGTGTGGAGTCGGTTTCCAGGCTAAGCCCAGTAAAATCGTTCTTGGGTTACTGGAAGGATGAAGGCTGGATTCAAAACGGCTTGGCAGCGCACTTAAGGCTTCCCAGAGGGCGGAGGTCAGTCGGCGGCGGCAAGCGCGCCGGAGCGGATGGCACTCCCAGCAGCCAGTTGAGTCAAGAAGGTTACGATCGGCTGGTGGCCCAAGTGGAGGTTCTCAAAGGGGAGAGAGTAAGTGTTGTCACCGACATTAAACTTGCGATGGAAGATAAAGACTTCCGGGAAAACGCACCACTAGACGCAGCCAAAGAGCGCCAGGGCATTATCGAGTCCAGAATTCGCGAATTAGAAGCCAGCTTGTCGAATGCCGAGATTCTGGGAAAAGGCAAGAAAGCAAGCAAACGCACTGCAGTCGGGACCAAAGTCACAATCAAGGATTCGGATTCTGGGAAAAAACTAGTTTACCTTTTGGTGGACGTTAGAGAAGCGGACGTCTCGACGGGTAAGATTTCAACTACTTCACCGGTGGGTCAGGCCTTACTTGACCGAGCCGTCGGCGACAATATAACCATTAATGTCCCCAAAGGCACCCTCCGTTATTCTATTGAGAAAGTCGGTTAGATAGGACTTCCCAACTGCTCAGGCACTGGCAGCGCACCAATGCTGCTCCGAGAAACGGCCGTAAAACCGGCCGTTTATTTTTTGTCGCTACGTTTGGATCCTCTCCGGTAAACCGTTACCGAGTCTTGCGTCTGGAAAGCAACCCAATCACCGGCAAATGTTCATACAGTTGAAACGTCAGTTTTATTTCGATGGGCCGCGTGACGGCCAGCGCGCAGGTCCAGCGCGAAGGTCAACAGGTAAACTCCGCCTCCGCCCAAGGCCACCAGAAGATAGTTACCAAAGTTTCCGCTAGCGAGGAAGCCGATACCGCAGGCGGCGACGGACGAGCCGAAGAATATGTACACCAAGTGGAAGAGGCCAGCGCAGGTTAGTTCTCCTAGGGTGAAGCTCCAGTCATCCATCCCAACAGACTTGCTGTACCTGTAATAACCTCAGCAAACCGCCAAGCCGAATGCTGGGGCTAGAGTGATCCAAGATAGGAATCGCAAGTCTCCAAAGAAAGCGTTGCCAACGCCCACGGTCACCACAGTGAGTCCGATGATGTCGCCAACACCGCCCGTGTAGTACCCATATGGGGGAAATAAGCATATCTGCCCTTGGCTGGACCTGCGGTCTCGCTCCCAAAAATAAAGGGAGGTTTGGATCGCATAGAGGCCCAAGTTGAAAAGCGCCGAAATTAGGGCAGCAGCCAGTTCTCCCGTCAATTAACTTCCCCCGCTAACTTCCCCCGGACTGAATTTAACCGGACAAAACAACGGCCACCCAATAATATCAAGGTGGCCGCTGTGCTTTCAGGGTCGCGCGCCCTGAGTTAACCTTTGACTTAATCTTTTAGGATATCTTGTCCACGATTCCCAGGATTTCCTCGGCGTTGGGGAGGATCCCAGGCTCGTACGTCTCCCGGTGACGGATTACCCCCTCTGTGTCCACGATAATAACTGCCCGGCTGCCCGCGCCTCGTTCTTCATTCCAAAGACCGTACTCGGTCGTAACCTTGCCCTTGGGGTGAAAGTCAGACAATTCGGGGTAGTTTAAGCCACCCATGGACGCGGCCCACGCCCTGTGAGAGTGAACTGTGTCGCAGCTTATGCCCAGAACCTGGGCATTCTTCTCAACGAACCGGTCATTGGCTTGCCGGAACGTCATTGCTGCCGTGGTTCAACCACCGGTGAAATCGAAAACGTGGAAAGATAGGACAACAATCTTTTCACCACGGTAGCCGCTTAATGAAATATCGCCTTGATCCGTGGATGGAAGCTTAAAATCTGGCGCAACATCGCCGACTTCAGCTGGCATGTTCCCTCCTAAGTAATTTTATTTTCCGGTGGCATGGAACCGGTCACAGGTTCCGATCTGCCAATTTCCAGGTTTGCACCCGACAGATTATACTCCAGACTGGGGTATCTTACGACTGTACAATTACGCTCCGATTTTCGCGCATATATTTGGCACTTGTTTCTTTCGGACTTGTTTTTTTCGCACGTGTTTGTGAGCAAGCTTGGGCTACCGACTAGACCCGTTTATTCCGCCCTGAAGCCAGTTCAGCATGTTATACTCAGATTTGCCTTGAATCAGCCCTCTAAGGCCAGAGAAGCTTGCAAGTAGGTTTCAACCGGGGAGTGTACCTTCCCGAATTTGATTTATGGTTGGACTCCCTCCGCCGCCGGGATTTCGGTCTGATCTCCCATGCCCACTCCGATCATACCGCTCGCCACTCCCGACCCGTTCTGACTCGAAACACGGGACTATTGCTGTCCGCTTACTTGGAAAAATCCTCGCCCGTTTACCTGGATTACCACGAACCGCTGGAGACCAACGACTACATCCTCACCCTTTACCCGGCGGGGCATTGTTTGGGCTCGGCCCAAGCGCTGGTGGAGTCCAAATTCACCGGCGTCAAACTGCTCTATACCGGTGACATCAAGGTCAGCTCCAGCCCAACCAACGAACCCTTGGAGCCTGTTGCCTGCGACGTTCTGGTTATGGAATCGACGTATGGCAAACCCGAATATATTTTTCCGCCCCAAGAGCAGGTGCTAGCCAACGCTTTTCATATTTTGCGTTCTTGGATTTCCAAGGGCAGCAAACCGGTGATTCAACTTTGGCGCTTGGGTAAGGCCCAAGAGTTGCTGCATTTGCTTTTGGGGGAAGGCTTTGACGTTGCGGTTGAGGAGAGCGTCTACCGGATAGCCCGCATTTATGAAGAAGCAGGCGTGATCTTTCCGGGAAGACACATCGTAGCAAAAACCGGAACCTTTTATGGAACCAGTAATGGAACTCGTGATGGAACCCGTGATGGAACCACCGATGGAACCACCAATGGAACCTTCCGGTGTTTTGATGGAAGCTGGCCCGAAGGGCAGGTTCTTATTTGCCCGCCGGGCAGAAAAAGCCAGCAGGGGTTGGATGGAATACGGGGCTTACGGTTCATGGAGTTGACCGGGTGGGCTGCCAGCGGGGGCCAACCGTGGGGACGGCGGGCGGACACCAGCCTGCCTTTTAGCGACCACGCCGATTTCAACGAACTCGTGGAATATGTTGGCATGGTCAAGCCCAAACAGGTCTATACGGTAAACGGCTTCCCGGAGTTGGCCGCCCACCTGCGGTCGAAGGGTTATCCGGCCGTTCACCTCAATGCAAAAGGCCGCATTGTCGATGCGGGATTTCAAATGAAGATGCTGTAAGGGCGTCTACCGTGGGTGGGCTGCTTTCCATAAATACATTCGCTGGTTGACGAGAAAATCCCCCTACCCCCTTTTGCGAAAGGGGGACGATTGGCTTACTAGTGTCGCTAGAAAAGAACATTTCCTCCTTTGCAAAAGGAGATTATGGGGGATATCGTCCGCC
This sequence comes from SAR202 cluster bacterium Io17-Chloro-G7, assembly GCA_002817055.1. The sequence continues at coordinate 25,529 of MUCU01000073.1, forward strand.
ATAGCGTCAAGGTCGCCTTTCTCCGTGGCTTCAAGTTCCCGGATGATCTGCATATAAAAAGGGCGTCCCGATTTCGTCGGAACGCCCTTTTTTCAGCATTATAGTCTAGTCTATGACTGTTCGGTTAGTCCGGGGTGGTGCCCGCCGCTGGCAATGAGGCCGACTCATCGGCCGATAGCATGCGGTTGACTGCGCTCAGGTAGGCTTTGGCGCTGGCCACCAGGGTATCCGTGTCGGCGCCCCGGCCGGTGTAGGTCTGACCGCTGTTTTCGATCCTCATGGTAACCGTGGCTTGAGAGTCGATGCCCTCGGTGACCGCTTGTACGTTGAAATCCACCAACTTGGCGGAACAGCCCACAACCCGGTCTATGGCGTTACATATAGCGTCCACCGGCCCGTTGCCCGTGGAAGCGTCGGTTTTGAGTTCTTCCTCCGGGCCGATCAGGCGCACAGTGGCAGTGGCGATGTCGTGGTTCCCTCCGCTGAATTGCACGTGGTCCAGCGTGTAGGAAATCGTCTCTCCCGCCTCACGCTTCTCTTCATCCATCAAGATTTCAAGGTCCTGGTCGGTGACCTCTCGTTTCTTGTCCGCCAAAACCTTAAAGGACTCGAAAACGTTGCTAATTTCCTCCCGGTTCAGGTGATAGCCCAACGCTTCCAGCCGGGATTGCAGTCCGGCACGGCCGCTGAGCTTGCCCAACACCATGGCATTGCCTGGAACTCCCACCCGCTCGGGCTGCATTACTTCGTAGGTCGATCGGTTCTTCAGCACACCGTCTTGGTGGATTCCCGAAGCGTGACGGAAAGCGTTTTCACCAACTATGGCCTTATTCGACTGGACCGCCATTCCGGTCACGCGGCTGACCATACGGCTGGCCGGGTAAATCTGTGTGGTGTCCACGGACATGTCAACACCGAAGAAGTCATTCCTGGTGTCCAAGGCCATGATGATTTCTTCCAGGGAGGCGTTTCCAGCCCGCTCACCGATGCCGTTGATGCAACCCTCCACCTGCCCCGCTCCGGCTTCAATGGCGGCCAAGCTGTTGGCCACCGCCAAGCCCAAGTCATTGTGGCAATGAACGCTGAGGGTCACCTTGTCTATCCCGTTCACTTTTTCTTGTATCTCGTTCAACAGCCGGACAAAGTCCCCCGAAGAGGGGATGGCATATCCTACGGTGTCGGCAATGTTGATGGTCGTCGCACCGGCCCGTATCACTTCTTCTAGCATGTGGAAAAGGTATTCTTTGTTGGTGCGTGTGGCGTCCATGGGAGAAAATTCAACGTCGGAGCAGTAGCCCTTAGCCCGTTCGACGCTGCGCACCGCCATATCCATAACTTCTTCCCGGTTCTTGCGCAACTGGTGCATTTGGTGAATCTCCGACGAGGAGAGGAACACATGTATGCGTGGCCTTGCCGAATGCTGGACCGCCCCCCATGCTTTGTCCACGTCGTCGTCCACCGCACGGGCCAAAGAAGCGATGATCGGTCCTTTGACTTCTTTGGCGATGTTGCTTACGGCCAAGAAATCTCCGGGAGAACTGGCAGCGAACCCGGCTTCAATGACATCGACCTTCATCCGCTGCAGCTGTTTGGCGATTTCCATCTTTTCATCGCCGGTCATGCCGATGCCAGCGGACTGCTCTCCGTCCCGGAGGGTTGTGTCTAGAAAAAACACTTTCTTGTCAGCCATTTTTATACCTTCCCTTATTACATTGTTGACGGGTCTTTCTGAAACCAAGCCCGCGTGCGACCCGAATTTGGTGGCGGTTCATTACCGAATCTAGGGTGAAACACACAGAAGTCGTTTAAACCGGCTCTATCTGTCACACCTAATCCCGTATGAGAACCCTCGTGTCGTAGGCTCTTTTTATTTTTGGGAAGGACTTGCCAGGGTCACGTAGTCCACCGCATCCAGCCCGGCCAGGACCAGTATGCGATGGTGGACTACACTCAACGTCTCCAACATCATGATTTTGCTCCCCAGATTTCTTGTCGAACTGTCCCGTGTGTATCCGTGATTTGAGTCCCAAAGCCCCAATACTTGCTGCCTATACCTCTTTGGGGTCCATCCAGGGCATCATGCTTCTCAGGCGCTTGCCCACGTCCTCAATTTGGCTGCTCCGGGCTTCCTCCCGCAACGGGGTGAACCTTGGCCGCCCTTCGTCGTTCTCTGCGATCCACTCCCGGGCGAAGGTGCCGTCTTGGATTTCTTTCAGTATGGCCCGCATGTTTTCCTTGACGTGCTCGTCAATCACCCGGGGCCCTCGGGTCAGGTCTCCGTATTCAGCGGTGTCGCTAACCGAGTAGCGCATGTAGCTGAAGCCACCCTGATACATCAGGTCGACGATCATCTTGAGTTCATGCAGGCACTCGAAGAATGCGATCTCAGGGGGATAACCGCCATCCACCAGGGTTTCGTACGCAGCCTGAACCAAGGAAGTAACGCCGCCGCAGAGTATCGTCTGTTCTCCAAACAGGTCGCTCTCGGTCTCGTCTTTTATCGTTGTTTCCAAGACCCCGGCGCCAGTGCAACCCACGCCTTTGGCGTAGGCTAAACCGAGCTGCTTGGCGTTGCCGGTAGCGTCATGGTGAACCGCCAGAAGGCTGGGCACACCGACGCCTTCCTGGAACAACTCACGCATCCGGTGTCCCGGCGCCTTTGGGGCACACATCATAACGTCGATGCTGTCCGCAGGTACTATTTCCTGGTAGTGGATGCTGAAGCCGTGTGCGACCATCAGGGCGCTTCCGGGACGTAGATTAGGCGCTATTTCTTCCCGGTAGATCCGCCCTTGGACATGGTCTGGGATTAGCACCATCAGTATATCGGCCCGCCGGGCAACTTCGGGTACGTCCACCACTTCCAGTCCCGCCGCCTCGGCCACGGCCCGGCTGCGGCTTTCCGGATAGAGACCGACCAACACTTTTTGGCCGTTGTCCTGGAGGTTCAGTGCGTGGGCATGGCCTTGGCTACCGTAGCCTACGATTCCGATGGTCTTATCGGCCAATAACCCCAAGTCTGCATCCTGGTCGTAGTACACATTTACCATTGCAATCTAACCTTTAATAAATAGATTTTGCGTAGTTTCTCTAAACTGCCCTTTTTTCGGAGAATTCAGGCTTAAGCCCATGTTTGGCTTGGCCAAGTCTAAGCTGGCCTAATTTCACCATGGCCGTTACCTTGGCCATTTCCGGCCCCGTACAGGTCGATCCCGATGCTGTCGCTGACCCGCCCATCGGACTGGCCCCGGACCATGGCCACCCTTCCGGTGCGGAGCATCTCCAAGATACCAAAGGGCTCCAACAGGTTGTACAGTGCTTGAATTTTATCTTCCTCGCCAGTTATCTCAATAACCATTGATTGGGTTCCAACGTCCACTATGTTGGCCCGGAACAAGTTGACGATCTGGATGATCTCTCCTCGGTTCGCAGTTGTGCTGCTGACCTTGATCAGAGCCAACTCCCGGACCACTATCTCTTCCAAGGAAATGTTGGAGACCCGGATTACCTCGATCAGCTTGTCCAATTGCTTGGTCACTTGGGCCACGGTGTCTTCGTCGCCGTTCACCACCACCGTCATGCGGGACAGGCCTTGTTGCTCGCTCTTGCCCACTGCCAAGCTGGCAATGTTGTAGCCACGCCGCCGGAACATGCTAGCCACCCGAGTCAACACTCCGGGCCTGTCCTGGACCAGCGCCACCAATGTATGTTGTAGTCCGATTTGGCTCATTAGTCTGCTTTTTCCTGCCTTTGACACAGTCTGTAAAATGCTTCTTAATCACCGTGTTTCGGTGTAGGTTCTTCCAGCATCTGGTTGACCGACTGGCCCGACGGAATCATAGGATAGACGTTATCAACTTCCTTGACCACGAAATCAATTATCACCGGACCGGGGACTTCCATTGCCTGTTGAATTGCGTCGGCCACTTGGCCTTGCTCGGTCACCCTGATTCCGGTGATCCCGTAGGCTTCCGCCAGCTTGACGAAGTCCGGATTCCCCGAGTAAACGGTGGCGAAATAATCCTTTTCGAAAAATAGGTCCTGCAATTGGTAAACCATCCCCAGGCTGCCGTTGTTCAGGATGGCGAATTTCACGTCAATATTGTTCTCAACCGCAGTGGCTAGGTCGCACATGGTCATTTGAAAGCCACCGTCGCCAGCAATGGACCAAACGGTTTTTTCGGGACGGCCGAACTTGGCCCCGATGGCGGCGGGCACTTCGAACCCCATGGAGCCATGGCCCCCGGAGGTGATCAATGTGTTGGGTTCTTGGAAATTACAGAATTGAGCGGCCCACATCTGGTGCTGTCCGACTCCGGTCACTATGATGGAGTCTCCCTTCGTCACTTGGGAAAGTTCCCTCAATACATGCTGGGGCAGCAGGTCCCCCGTATCCCGTATTTGGCCTGGCGGGTGTTCGCCACGCAAACTGTCAATGTGGCGAAGCCAGTCTATGTGAACATTGGCAGCCACTTGGGGAGTCAGTTGCCGCAGGACGCACTTTAGGTCGCCCACCAGCGCTACGTCGGCTTTTCTGTTCTTGCCAAGCTCCGATGGGTCTATGTCGACGTGAATAATCTTGGCGTTGGGAGCGAAATCCTTCAGACTACCAGTCACCCGGTCATCGAAGCGCATGCCTAGACAAATGAGCAAGTCCGCTTGGTCTATCGCCAGGCTTGCGTGGGCCATGCCATGCATCCCCGCCATCCCCAAGTCTAGGATGTGGCCGGTGGGAAAGGAACTGATTCCCAGCAGAGTAGAAACCACTGGTATCTGGGTCTTTTCGGCAAGGTCCACCAGTTCCGAGGCGGCCTGGGATATTAGAACACCATGGCCCGTGATAATTACCGGCTTTTTCGCTTGATCGATTAATTCCGCAGCTTGCGATACCAGTTCCGAGTCCGCGAAACTAGGCGGATGGTAACCGGGGAGGTCGACCGTATCTGGCCACAAGAACTCCGTTTTCTCACCCAGTAGGACGTCTCTGGGAATATCCACCAATACCGGCCCAGGTCTTCCCGTCCGGGCAATGTGGAATGCTTCTTTTATAGAGGACGCAACGTCAGCCACGTCCATCACCAAATAACTATGCTTGGTGATGGGCAAGGTGATCCCCGTAACGTCGGTCTCCTGAAAAGCGTCCCGGCCGATGGCGGGTCTCGCGACCTGACCGGTGATGGCAACCATGGGGACAGAGTCCATCATGGCGCCCGCAATTCCGGTGATCAGGTTGGTAGCGCCTGGACCGGAGGTGGCAACGCATACACCGACCTTGCCGCTCGCCCGGGCATAGCCGTCGGCAGCCATGGCGGCGCCTTGTTCGTGCCGCACCAATACGTGACGAAGCTGAGGGTACTTGGACAATGCTCCGTAGAGAGGCAGGACTGCGCCCCCCGGGAGGCCGAAAAGAACATCTACCCCCTCTTTGAGGAGGCTTTCACAAACAATCTCCGCGCCGGTTAATGCCCCGGTTGGTGCCATCTCTGCTCCCTAATTTTGGCCAACAAAAAACCCGCCCCCTGAAGGGACGGGCATAGATTTCCCGCGGTACCACCCTTCTTTTCCGGCATCATTGCGATCAGCCGCTGGCTTTCTGAGGTTAACTTGCTGCTGTTAAACAGAAAGCTTGTCGACTGTAATGTCGGAACAGCTCGGAGACATTTAACGGTGCCAAACCGCCGCACCCTAATATTTCTTAGCTTGATCTAGCTAAAAGCGTTCAGGCTGGCCGCTCCGGGGCGAGTTCGGAAGGTTTCCGTCACCGGCTTGCACCAACCGCCGACTCTCTGAGACAGACCGTTCCTACTACTCCACATCATTGCGGGTTTCGTGAAATTTTTAACTAGAGAATCGTAACAGTCCAAGGGTTGGCATGTCAACGACAGTTGATCTTCCCAGATCCACCGCCTAGCGGCCTTGGGCGGTTTCCGGCCGGGAAGTTAGTGCTCGAATACAGAATTTTGGCGTGAGCGTCGCGCTTCGGGAGGGA
>MUCU01000074.1 GCA_002817055.1 SAR202 cluster bacterium Io17-Chloro-G7
ACCACCCTGCAAACGCAGGCAGAGGAGCTCCTCAGGGGTGCCCAAGCCAGTTCTGATCGCGCTCTCCATGTAGATCTCACTTTGGCTTTAGTTTAGGAATAGCCAAGGCTGGTAGCCCACAATTGAGCAGGTGAATAATATGGAATACCAATTCTTGAAAACCGAAACTAAAGACAACGTGCTGATTATTACCATGCACGACCCCGCCACCAGAAACGCCCTGGGCATGGAAATGGCCAATGAACTTATGGAAGAACTGGACCGTTTCGAGGACAACCCAGAACAGCGAGTGCTGCTCATCACCGGCACCGAGCCTTCTTTCTGCTCCGGGGCCAACGTCCGCGGCTTTGGGCAAAAGATCGAGGAGCGACAGGCAAGTGAGGAAGGGGGAAAAGAGTCGAGTCTTCCCTGGGGAAGGATGGAAGCCCAATACGCCAGCCGCCAACCAAAGGTTGAGTTCGGCGGTCAAGCCAGCCGGATACCGCTCCGCATAAATCAGCTACAGAAACCGTCGATTGCCGCCGTAAACGGGCACGCAATGGGAGTGGGCATGGGTGTCGCCTTGGCCTGCGACATCCGTTTCTCCTCGGAGACGGCGGTGTTTTCCGAGGCCTTTTCCCGTATGGGCTTGATCCCCGGCGACGGCAGCAGTTGGCAACTGCCCCGCCTGATTGGCATGAGCAACACCCTATTGCTCCAGTACACTGGGGACCGCATCGACGGCAACGAAGCCTACCGCATGGGTGTCGTAAGCAAGGTTTTCGCTGAGGATGCCCTGATGGTAGCATCAATGGAATTAGCAACCCGTTTGGCCAACATGCCTACCCAGTCTTTAGCATTGATTAAATACCTGGTGCACAAGAGCTTGGACATGAACTTTGAAGAAAGCTTGGCCCTAGCCCACGTAGCCCAAGAGCAGGTCCGCAAAACCGAGGACCACAAAGAAGCGGTCCAGGCCTTTATTGAAAAACGCCAGCCCAAGTTCACTGGGCGGTAGCACTTAACCGTCAGCGGGTCTCAAAGCATTTACCTGGCGAGGCGCATGGATAAGAACCGGAACGGCGCGGAGATTTGTTGATGACTGCTGGCAGTCAAGCTGAGCGACTCCTCAATGCAGTGGAAGAGTTGCTCCCGGCGATCCGGGCGGCTGCGCCGGAGGTCGACGCCCAGCGTACCCTGCCCGATTGGCTGGTCCGTCAATTGACCGATGCCGGGGTGTTCCGCATGCTGGTGGGGGTGGAACACGGCGGGTTGGAAACCGACCCGGTGACCACTGCTAAAGTGATCGAGGCCATCTCTAAGGCCAACGCGTCGGTGGGATGGGTGGCCATGATCCTGTCGGTCACCCCATATTGGGTTGCCGCCTGCTTGGAAGACGGAGTAGACCGGGAGTTTTTCCAAGTTGACCTTCCGGTGTTGATCGGCGGCACCCAGGTGCCCCATGGCCGGGCCGTCAAATCCGAAGGGGGCTGGCGGCTCACCGGCGAATGGCCCTTCGCCAGCGCTTGTCACCATACCAACTGGTTGTCTACCGGCAGTTGGATGTACGAACGGGACAAACCAGTGTTGGAAGAAAACGGCAGCCCCATGTGGCGTTTATTCTTGAGCCCGGCTTCCAGCTGCCGGATTCTGGACACCTGGCACACCACCGGATTGCGGGGAACGGGCAGTCACGACTACACCATGACGGACGTTTTTGTGCCCGACCGTCTGGTGTTAAAGCACCCAGCCCAAGGCAAGCCCCGCCGCACCGAGCCCCACTATGCCTACCCCGGAGTCGCCGTTCCGATGCTGTCTGCTGTTTCGTTGGGCGCAGCCCAAGCTGCCGTGGACGACTTAGTGGAACTGCTGCGGGATAAGGTGGACCGCAGAAACAATCGGCCGGTTTCCGGAGACTTGGAGAAGCAGGTCGACTTGGCAAAAGCGGAATATTTGGTCGGTTCGGCAAGAGGCTACCTATACGACAACCTGCGTCAAGTCTGGTCAACGGTCCAACAAAACAAGGAGATTCCCCTAGACCTCCGGGGCCGTTTGCGCACCGCCTGCACCAGCGCAGTGACAGCTTCTATCCAGGCAGTAGACTTGGCCTATGCTGCGGCGGGAGCTACCTCAATATATACCTCGTCTAACCTGGAGCGGTGTTTCCGTGACGTTCACACGGCGGCGGCCCATGCCTTTATCCGGCCTGCTACCCTGGCCGATGGCGGCAAGTTGCTGCTGGGCCAAGAGCCCGACTTCAAAATGTTCTAGGGGTCACGTTAGATGGCCTGGGAAAAACTGAGTTATCTACTCGCGAGAAAACAGGAGCGGGACCACCCTCAATCGGCTGAAAGCACTGGTACGCCAGGTTGACTTGTAGCTGAATTGAGGTAAACTGGGGCGGAGCCTGGTGTGTTTGGGCTCCCAGTAATAATCCCATACAAGTACCAAGGAGGGTTATCAATGGAAGGCAAGGTCCAGATCGAGATTACCTATTGCGTTAGTTGACAGCACCTAGGCACCGCCACGTGGATGGCGAACGAGTTTTTCCGGCACTTTGGTCCCGATGCCGCTATTGCTATCTCCCCGCGAGGCCAGTCCATAATGGAGGTCTTCGTGGATGGCGAGAGAGTCTTCGATAAGAAGGGCGAAGGCAACATATTCCCGGACCTGAAACGGGTACGGGCAATGCTGCAGATCGTTAGGGATAAGATCGAGAGTCTGGAGCCTGTTCCAGCGGATGACTAGCTGGACGATGCCCTGTTTTTGAGGGTAACGCAACCGGTAGACACAACAAAGAATAATAAAGCCCCTCTTTCATAAGAGGGGTTTTACTTTTGCCCATATTTGCTGGGACAGGCGCCGTTGTTCTTGCGTAGCGTCCACCACCAGCCAGTCCTCGGGGCTAGCAGCCGCTTGGGAAAAGTAGGATTCTCTGACCTTATGGTGAAACTCCCAGGAAGCAGCTTCGAAAGCATCCACTTTGGCGTTGCTCCTACGAGCCAATGCCTCCTCCGGCGACATGTCGAATAGGATTGTCACATCCGGAGTTAGACCGCCGGTCGCCGCCAGGTTGAGGTCGCGTATCAGGTCCAGACCCAAGCCCCGGCCATGGCCTTGATAGGCCACGGTTGATGCGGTGTACCGGTCTGAGATTACCGTCACTCCGGATTTTAGGGCCGGTTTAATCACCTTTTCGACCAACTGAGCCCGGGCGGCAATAAATAGCGTCAGTTCAGCTAGGGGCGACAGGTCAGGGCGGCCTTTGAGCCAACGCCGCAGTTGCTCTCCCAACGGGGTTCCACCCGGCTCGCGGGTCAACAATGCGGGAATGTTGCGGCGTCTCAGGCGCTGAAGAAGAGATTTTGCTTGGGTGGTTTTTCCTGAGCCGTCTATGCCTTCAAACACTATGAACGGACTCACAGTAAACCACCCAAGCTCAACTAAACCCTAGGTCCTGTAGTACATTACGGCCCGGGACGGGTCGCGGCCGCGGCTGGTCGAGTGAACGTTGTAGCGTTGGCCCAACAGATGCTGCAACCTTCGGACGTAGGAGCGCTGAGGAGAAAGCTGTACTTTCTCCTCGCCGCTAAGCACCCGGTTGGCGGCATCTTCAGCTTCCTGCATGGCCTTTTCCATCACCTCTTGGGAGGCGCCTTCTTCTTCCTCTGATTGCTGGTCGGGCCGCTGGTCCAACCGACCGCCTCCGTGAGCCAATTCTTTGGATATAGCACGCAGGAAATCCTCGACCTGTGGCATAGTGTTCTTGCGCAACACGTAAACCGGCTTACCGGTGGACTCGGCCAATCGCACCAATTGAGAGCCTCGCCGGTAGTGGGTCTTGGTGGTCAATACCACATCGGCCCGACGCAATTCGTTGGCCACTTGGACCGATACCCCGGTACCCTGAGAGGCGGCCGCCAGCTTGTCCTTGCCAATCCCAAACAGAAACACCCGGGCGTCGACATCTTTGAAACCTGAGCTGATACCTTCGTTGAAACCTTCGTTGGCGCCGTCGCTGAAACGTTGGCTGAAAGGTTGGCTGAAACTTTCTCGGGAGGATGAATTACCGCCATCGAAACCCATGCTTCCGGCATTCCTGGCGCCCCGGCCGCTTGGCGGTGTATAATCGGCGGTCCAAGGGGCGGTGGCGCTGTCTCCGCCTTTAGCCAACTCTTGAATCCGGTTCACCCTACCGCTTTCGTCCAACCAGCGCACTTCGGCCGAAATGGGAAAGCCGCGCAGCCATTGGTCGACAACCGAAGCCACACCGTCGTGAACCGCCACTCGCTCCCAGCTTTGAATCTCAACCACAACATCGAAAGTGGGCGGCGCCTTGCGCTCAAGCACGCTTTTTTGCGTGCCCCGGTATCTGGCTTCCTGGTCGCCCAGGGTCACCGTCTGCACTCCGCCCACCAAGTCGGACAGGGTGGGGTTCATTATTAGGTTATCCAGGGTGTTCCCATGAGCGGTGGCGATCAACTGCACTCCCCGCTCCGCTATGGTGCGAGCGGCGGCGGCTTCTTGCTCCGTCCCCATCTCGTCGATGATGATAACCTCCGGCATGTGGTTCTCCACCGCCTCGATCATCACTGCGTGCTGTCTGGCCGGGGTTGCCACCTGCATCCGGCGGGAGCGACCGATCGCCGGGTGGGGAACGTCCCCATCGCCAGCGATTTCGTTGGAGGTATCGACGATTATCACCCGTTTTCTGGCTTCTTCGGACAGGACACGGGCCATCTCCCGCAGCATAGTCGTCTTGCCCACGCCGGGGCGGCCCAACAGCAAGATATTCTTCCCGGAAAGGGCCAGATCGTCGATAATTTTTATAGTGCCGAAAACCGCGCGGCCCACCCGGCAGGTCACCCCTACCACTTGGCCTCTGCGGTTCAGAATCGAAGAGATACGGTGGAGAGTGCGCTCGATACCAGCCCGATGATCGTCGCCAAAATCGCCTACCTCGCGAACAATGTGGTCCAAGTCTTCGGACGTGACTCCGTCTTCGGACAGCGAGATGTCGCCGGACACGCATCGAGCCTCGGGGACCCTTCCCAAGTCCAAGACGACCTCCAACAGTTCATCCAAGTCGTCCCGGCTATGCAGCGCATCCACGACTCGCTGAGGCAAAACGTTCAGTAGCAGCTCTAGTTCTTGACTGACCAAATCTCCCACTATTGCCAATCTTACGCCTCCACAGTGACCATCCCTAATCTCGCCACGGGAGCGGCCACCGTTCTTATCATGACGCTGTAACTGGATACTGCCCGGAATTGCCGCCTAAGCAACAATCTAGATACCATATCCTGGTAATCAGGCACAAGCCATCGGTGCATGCCCCCTTGATTCAAAGCCCATTCCACCAACTCCGACCACAGTTCGGGGTTGCTTGGGGCTGCCATCACCTCCCCACACTTCACTTGGCCGCAGCAGGATATTGCCAATCGGGCCAAAAGCCGGCCATCGCCTTTTAATACCCAACTTTGGCGGTTGCCCGCAGGCTCTTGGGCATCCCGCCATTGGTCGAAGGTCATTCCTACCGCAGTACGTACGGGTTGGGGAGTTGCGGCGCAATACAGTTGGAATAACGGAAAGTGATCCTCTGGGGTCGACTCCCGCAAATTCACAAGCTGGCTGGCATGTTGCGGCTCCGGTCGTTGTGGTTCCAGCGAAACGCCGCTTTCCATCAGGGTTTCCTCGTAGTATGGGAAATAGCCGGCCTGTCGGGCTAATACAAAAATTCTGCTCTTGACCGGAAGCCGCAAAAAAACCCGTTCAGCATGTAGCTTGCCCGTCTCCCGGGCCATTTGCTCCAATAGCTCCAATGCCACGGTGTTCGGGTTGGCGATGTGGTCCCCAGTGTCTTCCCCCCGGGTCAACGGCGCAGTGTAAAAAGGGGAATCGTGAGGCGACGAATTACCGGCATTGCCAGCCAAGAACAATCGGTCAATCTCCCAAGCTCTGTAACCGCTACGTATACGGGCGGATGCCAGTCCCGCCAACCGTGGACCATCCCAACTGGCAACGGTGACGCGTTCCCGACGTTGAGCCAGTGTTTCTTTCCACAGGATGGGGTTTGAAGCTGGTTTATCCCCTGTTACGCATTGGGACGGACATGCCAAATTCGGGCCTTTTGGCACATTGAGCAAGATGCACCGCAAAACGTCCCTCGTGCGCAGGGTTTGCATCATTCGGCCACTATGGGGATCATATCAAGGAAATGGCGGTGGAAACGAAGGTCTTGGGTTAGCTCCGGGTGGAAGGAGGTAGCCAAAAGGTTGCCCTGCTGAACTGCAACGGGTTCGCCGCTGGGCAGCGATGACAAAACTTCCACGCCGTCGCCCAAGCGGTTAATCATCGGAGCGCGGATAAATATGCCGTGAAACAGGGTTTCGCCCAAGCAGCACACACTCAGGTCTTGCTCGAAGCTGTCCACCTGTCGACCGTAGGCGTTGCGATGAACACCGATATCCATGATCCCCAAGGGAACCGGGTCTTCCTCGGTGATTTCCTTGGCCATCATAATCATGCCAGCGCAGGTACCCCACAGAGCCATCCCACGCGCTGCCTTTGTCGCCACCGGCTCCCGCAGGTCGTACAAGGTCATCAACCTGCTGAGGGTCGTGCTCTCGCCGCCGGGGATGATTAGACCTTGGACCGCATCCAATTGATCGGGCAAACGTATCTCGCGCGCTTCGACGCCAAGCCCTCTCAGGGTGGCGATATGTTCGGCGAAGTCGCCCTGTACTGCTAAAACGCCTACTTTCAAATGGGGCAGATGCAACTGGGGCAGATGCCTCTCGCTATGTATATTGGGCCTCATATTTAAAGGACAATCGAGGCCTCAATTACTGAATATCAACTTATTGGCCCGACTTGGGTCGATCTATTACGAATCCTCACGACCCTACGGGCATTCCAGCGGATACTAGATACTCCGGGAAGCCAGCAGGTCCGCTTCAGGTATCGACTTGGCGCTGATTCCCACCATAGCTTCGCCCAAGTCTTTGGATACTTCTGCGATAATCTTTGCGTCTCTGTAATGAGTCACAGCCTGAACGATGGCATGTCCTCGCCGGACCGGGTCGTTCGACTTGAATACGCCCGAACCGACGAATACGCCATCGGCGCCCAGTTGCATCATCAACGCTGCGTCTGCCGGGGTGGCCACGCCGCCAGCAGCGAAATTCACCACCGGCATGCGACCCTGTTCTTTGGTCTGTATCAGAAGATCCAGGCTGACTCGCAGGTCCCTAGCCTCCACCACCAGTTCGTCCTCGGGCATAGTCTGGAGCTTGCGAATGGCGTCTTGGACAGCCCTCATGTGCCGCACCGCCTCGACCACGTCCCCGGTGCCAGCTTCGCCTTTGGTACGTATCATCGTAGCGCCCTCGGAAATGCGGCGCAGGGCCTCGCCCAAATCACGGCAACCGCAAACGAAGGGGACGTTAAAGTCGTGCTTCCAAATGTGGTGGAGTTCGTCCGCCGGCGTCAAAACCTCAGACTCGTCGATATAATCGACGCCGATGGACTCGAGCACTTGAGCTTCCACAAAATGGCCAATGCGGACTTTGGCCATGACCGGTATGCTGACGGCCTTCATGATGGCCTGAATGATCCCCGGGTCGGTCATGCGAGCGACGCCGCCGTCGGCCCGAATGTCGGCGGGAACCCTTTCTAGGGCCATCACCGCAACGGCTCCTGCTTCGGCGGCGATTGCCGCTTGCTCTGGATTAACCACGTCCATTATCACGCCGCCCTTGAGCATTTGAGCGTGTCCGGTTTTTACTGTAAAAGTCCCTGTCAATACATCGACCATGTTAGCCATCCTCCGATTTCGATTAAAAGCTGTTTACTATCAAAGCCCGGTCTTACAAAGCCCGGTCTTAGCGGCTATCTTCGATAGGCGAAAGTATGAGTTCTCGCGGTCAAACCAGCGACCCAGGAAAGTGCAACAGACCCAGCGCAAAGACTAAGCGTAACGACTGGGCGCAACAAGAGAAAAGAATCTTTGCGCACGTAACCCGGCAACGAACTCTCCTGTATTATACGCCGCTGCCAGACCCGTTATCAATTGCGCTGGAGCCAGGCGCAGCGAGCCTCTAACTCACGACTGCGTATCCGGATTGCCGGACCGATAAGGGCTTCGATTCCGGGCCGGTTTCAAACAGCACGTTGCAGGAAATTCAGCTATAAACTGGTCTTTCGCTGTGATAACCCATATGCGACCAACCCAGTATACGGACTCTTCATTTCTTGACAGGTTCTTATGGCTAGAATTAAGATAAATACGAACCGCCGAGGTAGCTCAGTAGGTAGAGCACGGCACTGAAAATGCCGGTGTCGACAGTTCGATTCTGTCCCTCGGCACCATGGTTAATTCCCCCACAAAGCTAATTGCCTACACCATTTTCCTTGTTATCTCTCTGCGCGTCGGTCTGCCAGCTTTGGATTTGGAATCACCGGTTGTTAGCCCTGCTCTCTGGCTGGGGATGGTACGTCTCCGCCAGCAACATCTCCCGCAGCTGTAGCCCGTGGTCCTCCAGGTAAGCTGGCAGTTGCTCCACGCTCATGCCATCCACCCCTGGACTGCCCTTGTTGGCCCGCACGCGCTCCATCGCCGACCGCAGGTTCTCTACGGCGGTGATGGCCTCCATGAGCTCTCCCGTCAAGGCTCCCTGTCGGTGCAACGCCAGCGGTGGCGGAGACCCTTTCCCAGGGTCGCCGGGGGCTTCACCCCCTTCTCCCCAGGCGAAGGCCAGTTGCCCGGTTTGCTGCCTCATGTCACGCTGAGTCATACCCGGTGCCTTGCACTCCTGTTCGGCCCTTTCCCCGGCTCGCTGGGGTACTACGGCCTCTGCTGACTTCTACGGCCTCTTCCCGCCTGTCTCCAGACTGGTAGTCTCCCTTCTGCAGAAAGACAAGACCGCAGATCTCCCGGGATAAGCGCTCGCTCTTTCACCCCGTCCCCGCCGGATTTACCACGAGCCAGTCTTGGGAATCACGGGTTTCACCGCTGCTTGCCAGCTCACCCACTGCTCATGGCCTACTATCCGGTTCCTGTTCGTCAGGGCGTGGTTCTCGCTCGGGCTTCCTTCAGACCCCACCTCGCGATGACGCCCTTGCCTCTGCGAAACGGTTCCGATTCCCTGGACCGTAGAGGACTTACACCTCCCAGAGCGGGCACATGCCCGGCGTACAAGCAAAGCCCCCGGCTACTAAACTGGGGGCTTACTCTTGGAGAGCTCCTGGTTGAAAAGAGTTTCGGGTAGCGTGCGTAAATCTCCCCCAATGGTCATAGCAATGCCTTGGGTGTAAAGTTATCTTCATGAGAAAAGTTGAGTTGAAACTCAGCGTCCTAGACCAGAGCCCGGTCTACGACGGCGAATCCGATGCGGAAGGCCTGTGGCACACCCTAGAGTTGGCGCAAAAGGCAGAGGCTTGGGGGTATAACCGGTTTTGGGTTACCGAGCACCATGGGTCCAACCGGGTCATGGGCTCTTCTCCCGAAGTGTTGGTCTCGCATCTGCTGGCCAAGACGGACCGGATCCGCGTAGGCTCCGGCGGGGTGATGTTGCAGCACTACAGCCCCTTTAAGGTGGCCGAGAATTTTAACGTCTTGGCTTCCTTGGCGCCGGGAAGGGTGGACTTGGGCATCGGCAGAGGCCCCGGCGGCTTCCCTCAATCGACGGCGGCACTACAATCTTACTCAAGACAATCCGACGCAAAAGACGAGGCCAAGCCCTTTTTAGAGAAAGTAATCGACCTACAGAAATTCCTCCACAATCGCCTGGAGGACACCCACCCGCATCATGGACTGAAGGTAAGTCCCGCTCCTCCCCATGTGGCCGACCTATTTTTGTTGGGCACTACTCCTTCCAGCGGGGAGATGGCGGGCTGCCTTGGATTGCCATATATTTTTGCCCTGTTCCTTAACAGTGACGAAGCCGTGATGCGGGAGTCCGTCGAGTCCTACCGCAGCGGGTTTGTTGAGTCGGCAGGGGCGAGTCCCCAAGTAATGCTGGCCTTACCGGTAATTGTGGCCGACAGTGACGATGAAGCCGCTGGCTATGCCTCCGAGATAACGGTCGTGCGGATTCTTCTGGAGAGCGGACGAACGTTCACCGTGTTTTCAGTCGAAGCAGCCGAAGATTTCGGCAACCAGTCCGGGGAGAAATTCAGCTACGAGGTTCTGCAACCAAACGTTATCAATGGTTCCCCCAGCACCGTGCGGGAGAGGCTTTGCGGCATACAGAGCGATTATCAGGTTGACGAAGTTTTTATCGTTACGGCCATCAACGATTTTCAGAAACGGCTGCACTCTTATGAGTTGCTAAGCCGGGAGTTCAATCTGGTAAAGCGGACGACCACCGGCTGACTCGGTATAACGTTAATCTTCGTCCTTCCAGCCGGTCACCCTGGTCAGATGAATCTCGATTAGCTTCATCCGGTCTTCCGCCAGCAGTTCCTTGGCGAACTCGACACCGCGAACGGGACCGTCGTAGCGAACGCAGATCCGCTCAACCATATCGGTAATCTCCCCCTCCGCCAGTTGAGCATCACCGTTCAATACCACGTACTTCAGGGGCCTCTGGTCGGTGGCAATCGACAGAGAGACCGCCGGGTTTCGCCCGATGTTTCGCACCTTAACGGCGTTGGCATCGGCCATCACGTACGCTTTGGCGTTGTCTTCCAAGAACCACACCGGCGCAACGTGGGGCCGGCCCGTGGCGCGCACTGTCACCAAGTGAGCGATGTGGGCTTCCGCCAAATAAGCAGCAATTTCATCTTTAGTCATATTAGCCATAATAATTCCTTCTTAAATCCCTAGCCGGGGGCAGGCCCTACGCCTAGCGGGCCAAAGGGCCGATGATTTCCCTGAGCCGGTCCCGGCTTCGCAGCACACTACCTTGCGGGTCGGCGTCGTTTCGCGTCTCCAGCACCAAGGTTAATGGGTAGTGCCGCAACCAATCGAGCCAGCGGGTGAAGTCCAGTTCGCCCTCGCCGATCTCCAGATGGTCCCGCTTTCCGTCGCAATCGTGGATATGGACGTGCCTCAGGTAGAGAGCAAAGGTGTCGATAGCGTCCGTAATGCCATCCGAGAGGTCGGCATGCCCCGTGTCCAGAGTGATTTGCACCGCAGGGCTGGAAACCTGCTGGACCAACTCCAAAAGCTCGGCGTAGCTCTGGATAACCTGTCCCGGAGCGTGGTGCAGGTTCTCGACGCAGACGACCACGCCGGTCGCCTCGGCCTTGGGCGCAATTTCCGCCAAGAAGTTGCGTAGGTTCTCTCGGGCTTCCTGGCGGACGGCTTCCGGGGCGCGGGTAGGCGCAACCCCTGGACAGTCTATTGGGCCGGGATGGACCACCACCACTCGGGCCCCGATATCGTTGGCCAAGTCCAAGGTCTGCTCCAACTCGATGCGGTGTTGGGACCGCCGCTCCGGCTGGTGGGACGCCGGGGCCACGCCACGGTGAATAAAATGGATGGACAGTTCGACACCATGGTCACCAGCCAAAGACCTGACGTGCCCACGTTCATTAGTACTGATGGTTTCGGGCCATAGAGTGTAAGACCCCAACTCCAAGCCTCCGAAACCGTGCTTAAGCGCAAACTCCAACCCTTCGGTGGCTTGGGCTTCGGGTCCAAAAGTGTAGGTGGATACAGCTAATGTAGGCACCGCGTCTTCCTCGTGCGGGGGAATGTTCCCGGAGTCGCTACCCGGGCATGCCAAGATTCACCTCAATATATCACAGCAAAACTTAAATACCTCCATTATTGTTGGATTCAGGGCCTTGGCGCAGGAGCGGGTGGGAAAGCGACGGGTGCATCTGACGCTAGCCGGAATACGTAGCCATTGGCATAACTTAGCTTGGCGCCACTTTTGGCACTTACCTGGTCTCGTCGGATTATGAAGTTCCGTGTTGTAAAATGTGATTATGGATCTAGCCTCCAAAATCCGTAGTTTTCCAATCTCCGTTCAACCACGCATTACAGCATTATTGCTGAGCCTGGTTTTGCTGATGTCCCTAGCCTTGGCCTGTGGGAGTGGCGCCGACGCCGACGACCACCAAGAACTACTCATAAACCTCCCTGCGGACGAGGGCGCTCACCCGGCGGGCATTGAATGGTGGTACTTCAACGGCCACTTGGCCGACGATCGGGCGCGCGACTACAGCTTTCACTTCGTGACGTTCCAGATTGGGGCCAAACAGGACGGAGGCGACGTCAGTCAGGCCGGTCAACTGGCGCAATTGAGTTGGGGCGACCACACCAAAGACATCTTCGTTACCGGTGAGAAGGTGAGCCTGAAAATGCCCGATGCGACACCTGGGAGCTTTCAATTTGATCTTTCCGGTTGGCAGATGTCGGGAGACGGTCAAGATTATGCCTTGGCCTTCAATACCAGTGGATACTCGGTGTCCCTAACCGGCCTGTCTACCAAACCAGCGGCCTTTCACCAGAAAACCGGGTTTGTTAATCTGGGTCCCGCCGGCGACACATTCTATTACACCCGTCCCCGCTTGGAGCTTTCCGGGACGCTGACCGTCGATGGCATTTCCCGCCCGGTTAACGGTACGGGATGGATGGACCATCAGTGGGGCGAGTTTGTTTCCCGCCAAGTAGGCTGGGATTGGATGAGCCTCCAGATGGACGACGGGTCCGAGTTGATGGCGGTCCTAGTGTGGGACCCGGAAGGGCATCTGCCGTTCACCAGCTACGGTACTTTCATTGCACCGGACGGCAAGGTCCGGCACTTGCTGGAACGAGAAGTTTCTCTAACGCCCACCGGGTCTTGGACCAGCCAGTCAACCAACGTTGTCTATCCCATGGGCTGGGAGCTAAGAGTCGAGCCTCTGGCGCTGGAATTGGTCCTAACTCCAAAACAGCAGAACGCCGAAATTCCCAAGAGCCGCTACGGGCCGCCAGGGTACTGGGAAGGAGCGGTGTCGTTAACCGGGGTCCTAGATGGTACGCCGATCACCGGAATGGGGTTCGTGGAGTTGGTGGGGTACCGGGGGGAGTAGGGCTGGGAAGCGATTGAAAAGCCTGGCTTCCCTTTCAGAAAGCCACTTGCCCTTCGACAGCTGTGCCCGTGTTTGATGGAATATCAACAATCCCAATTTTATCATGCATCGAAATTGAACGCCCAGCGCAACCCCGGTACGGCAAAATGGTGAAGTTTTGGAGTCTAGTTAAGTAGGACATTTAGCCGGGTAGTTCAAGCTTTATATTAGAATTATCTACAGAGCAATGTCATTGCGGATGCTTTTAAGTATCATCTACGAGATCAAGAACAAACTATGTGTGGTCTGCCTGGATCAAGCGGTTAAGTATAGTGAGTGGCTGTCTTCAAAAATTGTTGAATCCCACACTCCCAGACTTGGTCAAAGGTAGTAATCAACAGATGAATTAGGATTTCCCATGTCGGCGGAGGATTTTCGATGTGCTTCGTTAATTCTCATTACAGATTTTAGCGTAGCCCTTCTTGGGAGTTTTTCTGGAACCCTTTTTTCTGCAACCCTATAGTGAGCTGCACGGGGAATGAAATGGCTGACAACGCAATGACACTAGCCCTTGACGGCAATGTTCCTCTTAGAGAATTTGCCATCGCAATAGAGCACTTCGCCGGCTTGATAGATGCCCTTGCGTCACACATGCAAGCTAAAGATGGCGTCGAGTGGATCATCGATGACCTGGTAAAACGCAGTGCTATTGCAACCGTCCGCGGTGAATCAAAAAACCCTCAAAAGGTGGCACAAGTCATCCAAGGATTTGCCGCCGTCGCGACAGCATTGCAAACCGATGTCAGTATTCCTTACTCGAATAGAGTACGAACCCATGCTAACCAGATTAGGGCAATAATAAACCATCAGGTCACGGCGGTACGATTTGAAACCGCTACGTCTGACATAGTACTAACTGATAACCCAACTCCCTTGTTGCTTCCGGCCGCCTATGGAGCGGTCGAAGGACGCATTCAAACATTAACCAACCGGGTTTCGCTGAGATTCACGTTGTTTGACGCCTTCTATGACCGTGCAGTTTCTTGCTATCTCGAGGAAGGGAATGAAGAAATTGTTTTGGGGGCTTGGGGCCATATGGCCTCTATAGAGGGGATTGTAGCTCGCGACCCTGATACTGGCAGGCCAGTAGCTATCCGTGGAATTACAAGCGTTGAGACTCTACTAGATGACATGCCCCATTACCATGAAGCAAGAAGCATTCTCCAGGTGCATGACGGAGCACCATCCCCTGAAGAAATTATAAGGAAATTGCGGGATGCTTAGACCTGGCCGCCGTCGTATTTATTGGGATTCTTGCGTGTGGCTTCGCTACATCAACGAATCGCTAGAAGACAAAGAGGTTTTGGATACGTTGCTCAGAGATAGCTCTATGAGGTATGGGGACATTCACTTAATTACTTCAGTAATCGCCCAAACGGAGGTTGCATTTGCAGCAGCCGAGCAAAACAATCAGACTTTGGACGCCGATGTTGAGCAAAAAATAGATTCACTTTGGAAGGATCGAAGGGCTATAACCCTTGTGAAATACTTTCCTGCGTTAGCTCTTGAGGCACGTGGCTTAATTCGTATGAGCGTTGAAAGGCCTGGAGCCTGAGGCCCTATGATGCGGTACATCTGGCAACGGCTCAGAGATTGAGGGTCACCGAATTCCATACTTATGATGCTAAATTGCTTCGATTTTCCGGTGACTTGGGTTTCCCGATAACAGAACCATACGTTCATGGTGCGTCGTCATCTCAGCAAGAGCGGCTTCAGCCGTAACTTATGGTACCGAAAAAGGGACTCAAATCTATACGCCCTCACAGACACTTGATCGGGCTCAGAGCCAGAAGCGCTCCCTACCCGCCCGCAGCCGCCTTGATGGCTTCTTCCATCCGCTGCTGCTCCGACGGTATGTCCGCTGGCTGGACCGGGATGGGCAGCGCCGTTAGAAAGTCCACCACGGTGCTGGCAAGTATGTCTTGCTCTTGCTGGGAAAACCCTGCCCGTTGGGCAATGTCTTCGGCTCCGTACATTACGGTTTGCCGAAACCCGTAGTCGGCTACGGCCCGGTTTGCTATGTTGATTAGCTTGTCCATGGTCCTCACTTCGCCAAGAGTGCTCAACAATACCTTCTGATGTTAGTCGAGGGAGCAATTACGAATAATCGCATACCCACGCCACAGATTCTTCGCTTTGCTCAGAGCTTGCGAATAAATACCTCTGAGTGGCCTTATTGAGACTAGTTTCAGAGCTGTATTGAGACTGAAAATCGGCGATTTCGCCAAAAACTCACAAATTCTCAGAATGACATGGTAGCGATTAGCCGGCGCTCTCAATTGCCATGGTAGCGGCTTTGTCTTCGCTTTTAAATGACATGCTAGCTATTGACCGATATTTTCCTAAAATGGGGACGCTCAGAACAGAAACATTTACTCCGTGGCTGCCCACGCGCCTCCGTCGATTATGTAGTTAATGCCGCTAACGTACGACGCTTGGTCGGAAGACAACCAGGTGATCAGGTTGGCAATCTCGTCGGCAGTACCAACCCGACCCAAGGGATGACCTTCGTTCCGTTCCTGAAAAGTCTCGGCGCTGGCGGTGCTGCCCCGCATCTGGGCTGTGTCCACTCCTCCGGGAGAGATGCTGTTAACCCGGATACCCTGGGACGAATACTGGGCCGAGGCCACTTTAGTCAAGTGAATCACTCCGGCCTTGCTGACCGCATAGGGCACGGAATAGGCGACTCCCTTTACTCCGGACATGGAAGCGATATTTACTATTGATCCGGAGCCCGCTGAGCCGGAGCCTGCGCCTGCCCGGCCCTCACCGACCAACATTGCCGGGATAGCGTACTTACAGCATAGGAACAGGCCCTTTATGTTCGTATCCATGGTCAGGTCCCAGTCCAACTCATCCACCTCGGCCAATGACGGTGTCCGGATTAGAATGGCTGCTCCGTTAACCAGGGAGTCCAGTTTGCCAAACCTGGCCACGGTCTCGCTGACCAACCCTTCCACCTGGCTGGTCTTGGAGATATCCACCGAAATAGCCATACTGTCCCGGTCCGAGCCTTCCATCAAGTGGCATGTTTCCTCGGCTCCCACCAGGTTGCGGTCAGCCACCACGACCTTCGCCCCTTCCTGGAAAAACCGCAGACAGGTGGCCCGGCCAATGCCGGAACTGCCGCCGGTGACGATAGCTACCTTATTTTCCAACAAGCCCGCCATGACACCTCCAGGTGGCCCGAAAAGCAAAATACAGGCTCAAATCAGCCTGCCAACCGCCGGGATTATAGCACAGCGCCAGCCTGGGAAAGTCTAGTAAAAGCCCTTGCGCCGAGCCTAAGCCGGAGTTATCATCCAATTGCTATTTAGACGAATTCACCGGAACGCCGGTGACCCTTCATGCCGCTCCATTCAGTTTAGTTGAAGGCTGTTTTGACCGAAGAAACTCTCCGCACAACCCTATATCCCACCCACCTGGCCATGGGCGCTCGCACCGTCCCATTCGGCGGGTGGGATATGCCAGTGCAATATTCCGGCATATTGGCGGAAGTAAATGCCGTGCGGACGTCCGCTGGCGTTTTTGATGTTTCCCACATGGGGCGCCTCTATCTCTCGGGACCGAAGTCCGGCGAGTTCTTGGACTGGGTGCTAACGGGTTCTGCGCAAAGCCTGGCCGTCGGCCGAGCCCGGTACTGCTTCATCTGCAACGAGGACGGCGGCGTCATCGACGACACGATCTTCTATCGGCTGGACCAGGACCGTTACCTGCTCATTCCAAATGCCGGCAACCGGATAGCCGTGGTTGAGTGGTTCCAACGTTGGATAACCGAGAAATTCCCCAATGGCTGCGAGATAGCTGACCGAACCATGGAAACTGCCCTGATAGCAGTACAGGGACCCCAAGCAGCGGCGCTTTTTGACCGGCTGGCCCAACTGCGTAATGGGTCCCAACCTTCCAGCCTGCGCCAGTTCTCTTGGGGAGAAGGCCGCTTTAACGGAGAACTCGAGCAAACCCAGTTTTTCGCCGGACGGACTGGGTATACCGGTGAAGACGGTTTCGAAATTATTGTCCCGACTGCCGACGCCGAGCCTGTCTGGCGGGCCTTGGTGGAAGCGGGGGCTTTGCCCTGCGGCTTGGGCGCCAGGGACGTGCTTAGATTGGAAGCCGGACTGCCCCTCCACGGCCACGAAATTGACCAGGAAACCAGCCCCATTGAGGCAGGACTGGACCGTTTTGTGCGCTCCGACAAAGAACATGTTGGATCAGGTGTGCTTCTCCGGCAGAAAGAACAGGGCGTCGAAAGAACCCTTGTCGGCCTGACCCTACCGGGCCGCAGTGCCCCCAGGCAAGGATATGCCATCCTCCACCAAGGCCGGGAGATCGGACGAATAACCAGCGGCAGCTACTCTCCCACTCTTGACACCAGCATCGCCATGGGCTACGTTTTGGTCCGTCACGCCTCGTCCGGCCAGACGCTGGACATCGACATAAGAGGGCGAATCGCCCAAGGGGAAGTGGTGCCGCTTCCATTCTATAAGAGGGCGAAATAAATCATTCCCTAGGCCAATTCCCAGGTCAACCCCACATTAGTTCCACCCAGGATTTTGTCCGGGAATCTGTAATGCAGACCCGTTGATCACGTAGGTTGAAAGGGGAGAGGAGGTAGAGAGTAAATTGAATCCCAGCGATAGAAAATACAGCCGGGAACACGAGTGGCTAAAGGTGGAAGACGCCGACGCGAGCCGTGCGGTTGCGGGTATTACCGACTATGCCCAAGAGCAACTGGGCGATGTTGTATTCGTTGAATTGCCCAAGCTCGGCGCAACCGTGAAGTTCATGGGAAAAATGGGCGAGATCGAATCCGTGAAATCGGTATCCGATCTTTTCTCTCCGGTAAGCGGGGAAGTCATCGAGATTAACATAGGCTTGCTGGACAATCCGGAAATAGCCAACAAAGACCCATTCGGCGAGGGTTGGCTGATCAAGGTGACCATGAGCGACGCTTCCGAGCTGGATAACCTCCTGACCGCCGAGGAGTACGAGACATTTACCAGCGGGCTGTCGTGACCTCCAATATTCCCGCTAAATCCGGCCAGTCTAATACTGGCAACGGGCACTTCCAGTCCCACTACATCCCAAACACCGTAGATGAGCAACAGAGGGTTCTATCGAAACTGGGTCTGAACTCCATCGACGACCTGTTCCGGGACATTCCCGAGTCATTTCGAAACCCCGCATTGAACTTGCCAGGCCCGCTTTCAGAGTTGGAAATCCAACAGGAACTGAACTCCCTAGCATCCCGGAACCGCCCCATGGCAGCCGGCCCTTCTTTCTTGGGCGCAGGTTCATACCATCACTTTATACCTGCCGTGGTCAAAGCCTTGGTAACCCGGGGTGAGTTCCTTACCGCCTACACCCCTTATCAAGCCGAGGCTAGCCAAGGGACCTTGCAAGTTATCTTCGAGTTTCAGACCCTAGTGTGCAACCTGTTCGGCATGGAGGTAGCCAATGCAGGTATGTATGACGGCGCCACCGGCTTGGCCGAAGGGGCGCTGATGGCCTGCCGGGTGACAAAACGCAACAAGGTTGCCCTTTCCCAAACTCTCTCTCCTACCTGCCAACGGGTGATCCGCACCTACTGCCACGCCCAAGGTATCGAAACCAGCACAGTAGGGTCAGAGGATTTCAGTGAAAATTCTGGCATTGACGGCGACACTGCCTGTCTGGTAGTCCAGTACCCCAATTACTTCGGCTATATCGAAGATTTGAGAAAACAGACGGCGGCGGCCCAAGACCAAGGGGCGCTGATCGTTGTGTCAACCGACACCACCGCACTGGGAATGTTTAATCCCCCCGGCCATTTTGGGGTGGACATCGTGGTCGCCGAGGGTCAACCTCTGGGCATTCCCACCAGCTTCGGCGGGCCCTACGTGGGGCTTTTCGCCACTAAACAGGAATACATCCGGCAAATGCCCAGCCGCCTTTCCGGGCGCACCGTCGACACCCATGGCAACACCGGATACGTGTTGACCTTGCAGACACGGGAGCAACACATTCGGCGGGAGCGAGCCACCAGCAACATTTGCACCAACGAAGCGCTCTATGCTCTGGCAGCCACGGTTTACCTAGCAGCCATGGGGAAGCAGGGCCTGCGCCAGATAGCGGAGTTGTGCTATCACAAGGCCCATTACGCCGCCGCTCAAATCGCTGACCTGCCGGGCTATTCACTGCCCATAGGCGGGACGTTTTTTCAAGAGTTCGTGGTGCGCTGCCCCGCACCGCCAGCGGAAATCAACCGCAAGCTTCTGGAACACAACATATTGGGCGGTTTGGACGTAAGCGGGCCCCCGCACGACTCCCCTTCCCATTTGGGGATAAACGGGGAGTTAAACAACTGCATGCTGCTTTGCGTGACCGAGATGAACTCCAAGCAAGACATAGACGCTTTGGTGTCGGCCTTGTCGGAGGTGGCGTAATGGCGAACCGCCCGACGCGAGACACCTCACGCTTGCTCATGGATCGCAGCATACCCGGAAGGGTGGGCGTGATCCTGCCCGATTGTGACGTGCCCCTTCAAGCGTTGCCCGACCAGTCGCTGTTGCGGGCCGAATTAGACCTGCCCGAGGTCTCCGAGCCTGAAGTAGTCAATTACTTTACTTCTCTAAGTCAACTTAACTTCTCCATCGACACCAACTTCTATCCCTTGGGTAGTTGCACCATGAAGTACAACCCCAAGATTAATGACGAAGTGGCGTTTTTGCCCGGCTTCGCTGCGATACACCCATTACAACCCGCCGACCAGTCCCAGGGGGCCCTGGAACTTCTTTACCGGCTGCAAGGGTTTCTCGGTGAAATTACCGGGCTCAACGCCGTCAGTTTGGCAACCTTGGCCGGAGCCCACGGCGAGTTCGCCGGAATGTTGATGATCCGCGCTTACCACCAAGCCAGGGGCGACACGGCCCGCCTTAAGGTGGCGATACCGGACAGCGCTCACGGCACCAATCCTGCGTCCGCAGCCATGGCTGGTTTCCAGGTTGTTGACCTGGCGTCGGACGGCGACGGCAACGTTGATCTGGAGGCTTTGCACGAGGTGGCCGGGCCGGACTTGGCCGGAGTGATGATCACCCTACCCAGCACGCTGGGCCTTTTTGACACCAACATCATTGAAGTGTGCCGGGTGGTGCATGAGGCGGGTGGGCTAGTGTACGGCGACGGGGCCAACATGAACGCCCTTCTGGGCCGGGTTAAGCTGGGAGACTTAGGCTTCGACGTGGCTCACCTAAATTTGCACAAGACCTTCAGCACCCCCCACGGTGGCGGCGGCCCCGGTTCCGGGCCGGTGTGCGTCGGGGAAACCTTGGCGCCTTTCCTTCCCGCACCCGTGGTAGTCAGAGAAACCTCCCCATCATCCCCCCTTGGCAAGGGGGGACAAGATGGGGGTGCTACTTTTAAATTAGCCGAGCCGGAAAACACGATCGGCACGATGAGCGGCTTCCACGGAAATTTTGGGGTTCTGGTCCGGGCTTACACCTACATACGCACCCTGGGCGGCGATGGAATGCGCGAAATCAGCGGTAACGCAGTGTTGAACGCAAACTACGTTATGCAGGCCCTGAAAGAAAAGTTCTATCTCCCTTATGACCGGACCTGCATGCACGAAGCGGTCTTTTCGGCGGACTGGCAGAAAAGCAAAGGCGTCAGCGGCCTGGAAATTGCCAAGCGGCTCTTGGACTATGGATTCCATGCCCCAACCCTATATTTCCCTTTGATCGTCCACGAGGCCTTGATGATCGAGCCCACCGAGTCGGAGACCCTGGAGACGCTGGACTCGTTCATACTGGCTATGCTGGAAATAGACCGAGAGGTTTCGGAGAACCCGGACTTGGTGCGTCAAGCGCCCCACACGACTCCGGTATCCCGCCTAGACGAGGCCAAAGCCGCCCGGCAGCCGGATTTACGGTGGAAGCGAAATGAATGAGATCTTATTTCCAGAAATGTCCCAATAGGTTCCAGCGAGGTACTAAACATGAAGATAATGTTAACTGCCGTGTTCCAAAGCGTACCTGAAGGATACATCGGCTTCGTAGAAGAGTTGCCCGGCGCTAATACACAAGGGGCAACTCTAGACGAGACTAGAGCCAACTTGGAAGAGGCAGTCGAATTGGTGTTGGAAGCCAATCGTGCCCTATCCAAAGAATCTTTGGAAGGCCATGATGTGATACGAGAGCCTATCAAGATTTCTTCTGGGTGAGGCGGCTCGATCTAGTCCGCCACCTCTTAGCCCATGGTTGTGAACTGTTTCGGGAAGGCGGTAGACACAGCGTTTTCGCCAATCGGTCTGCCCGAAAGACTTCTGCTGTGCCTCGGCACCGAGAGATAAATCAATTTTTGGCTCGGCTAATTTGTCGAGATTTAGAAGTAACGGATCCGTAGAGGCAGGGGACAGAAGTCCCTCCTAAAGAACCTTTATCCATTTTTCTCATCTTCGAGTATCTTGGCCAATACTTCCGGGTCAACCCTCACCTCAACACCCGCTCGTTCTTCTTGAAGCAGCATGGCCACGCGGGAGTCACGGTCCCCCCAGCCTCGGTTTATAGCTTCGGTCATCTCCATCAAGGCCAGGTTTGCCAAACGCATAGGCACGTCAAACTCCCGGCCCACGGCCACAGCCAAGTCCACGTCTTTTCGGGCCAAACGCAGAGCGAAGTCCGGTGGGTCGAAATTTCCTGGCAGCAAGTGCTCCGCCAATCCCTCGAAGGTGCCCCGGCGTCCTTGGGCGCCCCGTCGTACCGCTTGCCAAAGGGCCAATGGTTCCACTCCAGCCTTTACGCCCATGGTGAAAACCTCGGCCAAGGCGGCTTGTACGACGTAGCCGGTGCAGTTGTGCACCAGCTTGGCAATGGAGCCGCAGCCAATATCGCCAACGTAATAGGCCTTGTCACCAATCGCATCCAAAACCGGTCTGCAGCGATCAAAGACCGCTCGGTCGCCGCCAACCCAAATAGCCAGGTTTCTGGATGCGGCTCCTCTGGGGCCACCGCTAACCGGAGCATCGAGCACGTCAATACCCCTTGCTCCAAGCTCCAGGTGAATCTTGCGAATTAGACTGGGGGTGCTGGTGCTAAGGTCAATGTACACCTTGCCAGCGGTTAGCCCTTGACCAATACCGTCCTCTCCCAACGCCACAGCTTCCACTTCCACGGGCCCGGGCAATGACGTTAGTACTATGTCGCTGGCTTCGGCGACGGCTAGAGGCGTGTCGGCCCAAACGGCCCCCGCTTCTAAATGCCTGGTTGCCGACTCTTGCCGGATGTCATGGACCACCAACTCATGGCCGCCTTGGAGGGCGTTGTACGCCATGCTGCCGCCCATAGTGCCCAGACCTATAAAACCTACTTTCATGTCTCCTCCTGAGTTTTCTTAGACGGCACGCAGACGGCCCACCGCCTGGAATCTATCGCACCATTATCAAGTAGGCATCTACCCACCGCAACCACCTACTGAGTTTGACCAGTCAGGCTGAGTTTGACCAGTCAGGGTTCTGCCGGCGATTTTGCATCAACCGATTTCCGCCGACTCCATTACACTCCCTAGTACATGATCCAGTTATATTTGACTATCAATTCGATGCCCCCATCCTAACCTTCCCCCGAAATGGGGGAAGGGACTAACTCTCTCTCCCTTCACGGGGGAGAGTTAGAGTGGGGGTAAACTCGTATTCCTCAGTTTCATATAGAATTAGTACTAGTTTCATCACTTGTCATGTTGCGGTAACATAACCAGCGGACCGCATCATCAAAACCGCTGGCCTTAAGACGGCAAGTCTCATCTAAACAAAATTGGGACACCCAAGATGAAGGTCGACAAATTTTGTTGACAAGGAACATGTGACATGGCAATACCGGATGAGAATCTGTGGGACTACGATGCCGTAACTGCGGGACAGGCCGGCACCACCACTGTAGTTGAATTGACGGAAGAAAATATTGCCATGTATGTGGAGATTGCCCAGAACCCGGACCCCCGATATCAGAGGTCCGGCTCGGAACAGCACTCCACCCGGCCATTGGTTGCAATGCCCACCATGGTCCTCACCTACGCGCCCTTGCTGCGGGAAAACATCGCTGAGAACTGCGGCTTCGTTGCGTTGGAGGAGTCCACGATGGCCCGGCGGCAGACCCCCTTCGCCAAGTGTGAGATCCGATGGCATCGGCTCGCAGAGGCAGGGGACACGATTACAGGCAGCCGTAGGGTGTTGGAGAAGTACGAGCGCCGAGGAAGCAGGTTCGTTACCTTCGGCGTGTCGGCGGTGAACCAAAGCGAACAACTCGTGGCCGAATACGACTACACCTGCATCTTTGAATATGCCAAGGGTCAGCGGCAGATGCCTCAAGACCAAACCGACTCAACCAGCCCGGTATCCGATAATGCGCCAGAGCCAATGCCTGGAGCGCAGACACCTCAGCCACGTCTTCTGACTTTCGGCGATATTGCAGTGGGAGACCAGTTGGTGAGCCTTACGGTGACCGAAAGCGAGGAGATCATTCTCAAGAAGAATGACTTCCGGTTGGCGGGAAAGCACCGGGCCAGTAATATCCACACCGACGAAGAGTTCGCCAAACAGAATATCTTTGGGGAAGCGGTCAACTCAGGGCCAGCGACGATGTCTTACGTAGACCAGATGTTGCAGCTTTCCTTCCCACTCGAGGCGTTCTACGGTGGAGGAAGCCTTCTCATGCGAGCCATAACGCCCTTCCGCACCACCGACATAGTGACCTTCGAGGGAGAAATTACGGAGAAGCGTCCCCACTCCCCGGATTCTCCCCTTAGCCAGGGCGGTGTAGTCTCTTGCCGGGTTAAAGGTCTTAACCAGCGGGGCGACCTCGTCTGCCTGGCCGACGCGACGATGGTTATGCCAGGGTAGACCGCATTAATTGATCAAGCTACATTCTGCATCTTGGTGGCAAAGTCACGCCCAGAAGTTGGCGGGGGTAAAGGCTTTCCGTCATCTCGATACAGTTCAATTGCCACCTCGAAGGCTTGGCATAACTCATCAAATACTTTCTTTTCGTCACTCCCGTGGCGACCTCCAAAATCAAGCCAGGAGCATTTCCAACGTAGCACTGGTCCTCTTCCGACCATTCTACGATTTTGACGTACTTGGCACTGTCCTTCATTTCCCCGCCTCCTGGATAGCAAGCTGTACGGTGCGAATCTGGTAATGTTTAGCGTCATCACTGAGCCTACCAGAAATAGTAACCGGTTTCGCCACTGGGGGTGAACAAGATTCCTGTGGCTACCTTGGCCTCCCCGGTTTACAAAGCCTGCCCGCTCGAGTTCGGATATAAGCACTCTAACTTTGGGTGGGATTAGTTCAGCCCTCGCCTACCCCTCTCCTTGCATGTCCAACACCTGTTGCAGCAATGGAATCAGCGGGGGGAGGTCGTCATGAATGGTCCTCCATATGGTGGAGAGATTTACCCGGTCATATTCGTGGGCAACCAGGTTGCGCATTGCACGCATGTCAGCCCAACCGTGAAAGTATCCCTATTTGCTTAGACAGCATTTCTTGTATTTTTTCGCGCTTCCGCAAGGGCACAGCTCATTCCTGCCGATTTTTCGGGTTTTCAGGCGTTGTGGGAAATCAGACTCCTCCAGCAGGGCTAAAATCTGGTTTCTCAGAGGGGATGAACGTGCAGGGGTGGACCGGTGCTCTCTTACCTTAAGTCTTATCTCAGCATCTTCTAAGTCCCCGGCAACCATCAAATCGACGACATCGTCGTCGAATGCTTGTCCAATAAGGGGTAATGATTCAATGGACTGGAGGTCGACTAAATTGTTAATTAGGACGGCGTTCAGCGTCGGATCATTGTCTCGATAACACTCCAACTGGTTTAGCAAAGCCAGCGAACACGGCTCTTTGGCCCCGGGATAGGCAATGCCTATCCGCTCAATACTTTCGGCTGCGGCTATGAGGGCAAATAATGCATGTGAGTCTTCAGCCAAATAGCCAGCTAGCGCTGGAACAGCCGGTGGCCCTAACATCTGATAGACGATTGGGAGTTCCTCGCCAACCCAGTCAACATGCTCCAATTCATGGAACAGCCGCATCAATGGTTCAATCGCCTCCTCCGCATGAAGCTGTCCAAGGCCACGCCAGGCATGCATGGGGGCCCAAACCTCCAGGCTATCGGAATCAGCCCAGTTAAGCTCTTCGTCCGTGGCCATTCTGATTAATTCCGGGATATGCTCCCGTGTGAAGCCCAGTTCCAGGTAATTCGGCCATTCTCCACTATCAAGGCAATCCCCGTAGCTCAGCAGCATTGACACAGGTTCCGCATACGTAGTCCTCATCATTCCGCCCCCTCACCCTCGATTGACTATTTGGCGCCTAAGCAAAGCATAGACAAACCGGTCACTTGGATCACTTGAGTGATCATTACCTCCTCTGGTCAGCCTGGCCGAGTCTCTAGAAGTTCCTGCGGCGTCATGGCAACCTCAAATCCGGGATCGAAGCCGCATAGGGCGGTTCGGGTGCGCCCATATTTCCGGCTTTTTCCTCGACCATCCTATCTTCAGTAAAACGCCGCTACACCTTCGGTAGGGTTTCGCTTATCTCCTGGGCGCGTGGGGAGCCCTCACCCCATGAGCTCCACCACCTCCAAATCAGGCAGCCGGTTCTCAGACAGGTTTGGGCGCTCGAATACCCCTTCCAGGCAACATTCGTTGGCCTCGCTGATAAGGCTCTTTCTTGTAACGTCTCTTAACAACTTCCGTGTAGCGGGACCGGATGCCAAGAATTTCTTGTCCGCCTGATTGTATGCCACTGCGTGACTCACCCCTGTCCATCCAGTTCCGGCCCATGCCGCCAATTGACCGAAGTTAGCCACCTCCTTCCAACTCCAACACTTGTTCCAGCAAGGGAATCAAGGGTGGAAGGTCGTGCTGAATAGTGTCCCAGACAATCGTCAGGTTCACTCCGAAGTAGGAATGAATTAGCTCATTTCGCATCGCTCTCGACTGATTCCAAGGAATATTAGGAGCCGCGGATTCAACCTATTGCGGTATATGCCTAGCCGCTTCACCCATAATTTCGAAGTTTCTTACCACTGCGTCAATTGTCCGCTGCTCCTGGCAAAACTCCTCATAAGTTAGCCCGGCGGTGTAGCTCTGGATCCGACTAATTGCCTCCAGGATATCTTCGATGCGGAAACGCCAATCCCGATGCAGCACGTACCGCCTCACTTAGGATTGTGTCACGCAGAGCAGGATGTAAGGAATCTTCTGTAACCAGATCCACTGGGCAACCGAGGATCCGTCCAAGGTACTGCTTGACCTCGACAAACCTGAACAGCCCGAAAGGCCGCTCAAATTCACCAATCAGATCAACATCGCTGCCCGGCCCGGAGTCCCCCCGGGCCACTGAGCCAAACACGGCTAAAGACTTGACGCCTTGGGCTTTCAGTTCGGCTTTATTTTCCGCCAAGATTCTTCGCACATCCTCCAAACGCAAGGGTTTTCTGGGGCCTGCTTGCTCCGGGCCTGTTTGTTCCTGGGGCGCCTTCTGGCTCATGCCAAATTATCCTGTGTCCTTACCATTAAATTCCGGAGGATCAAATCCTGGAGCATCAAATCCTGGTGGTCATCAGTCCACCGCGATATTGTTCAGCCACGCGCTTACCGCAGCCTTCCATACACCCGGTCCGGCTTCACAAAAACCACCACGGCGTCTTGCTTCACCATTGCCTCGTCGTATTCTTCCCAATCCGGGTGGTCTTTGTCGCCGCAAGCCCGGAACACCTCCCTTAGCAGCACACGGAACTCTTCTGCCGGGGTGTTGTGATAGTCCTTCAACTCGGCTTTTCCTTCGACGATTATGTGTTCACGCCAATCGTTGTCCACCGCCATCACAGTGCATTGGGGGTTGCGCCGAAGGTTACGGGTCTTGGCCGATTTCCCCCATACAATTACAAAGGCTGCATTCCCCTGGTAGGCGCCACATACTACGATGCTGGTGTGGCTTGCGCCGTTGGCTTGATATGTGGATATGACTCCACGGTGGTTTTTCTCCATGAAAGGGCGCGCGTCCTCGAAATTCATTCCATCACCTCTACTATTTCTAGATCCCATTATTTGGCAAATGCTCTGGGTAACATCCCAAATCCTTCAACTCATCGCCTATTATGCCATTATTGCCTGGTTGATTGTAGACCTTGAGCTATCCATAGCCTGTATTCGCACCTTGCTGATAGACCTTTATGGGATGGCTTAACCCTGGACCGGGCCAAGGTCAGGCCGAAATGTGCTACATTAAGCACAATGCCGAAACACAATGTTGAGGGACGGGACGTTGCCTATAAAGCCGTCCCAACACCCGCAATGACGGTCTGCAGGGCGAACTGACAGAACGGGCCGCTACCCAGAACGGGCCGCTACACTGAGAACCAGGAGCACGTGGAATTATCAAAACCGGGCAAGTGGAACTGCTAGAGTTGGGGAAAACCGGCGTAATGATTCCAGAAGTAGGGCTGGGGACATGGAAATACACCGGCGGAGAAGCGCCGTTACGCCGGGGAATCGAGCTTGGCGCTTACCTGATAGATACGGCGGAAATGTACCGCAACGAAGACCGGGTCGGCCAAGCGATTAAAGGGTTGCGGGAACAAGTATTTCTGGCTACCAAAGTCTTGGGCAGCAACCTCCGCCACGACCAAGTTCTGCGCGCT
This sequence comes from SAR202 cluster bacterium Io17-Chloro-G7, assembly GCA_002817055.1. Next base: position 27,720 of record MUCU01000074.1, read on the forward strand.
GCCGATACCAGCCTGCGCTCGCTGAACGTGGACCATATAGACCTATATCAGATTCATTGGCCCAACCACAGCGTTCCCATCAAAGAGACCATGGAAGCCATGGCAAAACTGGTGGAAAATGGCTCGGTCAAGTACGTGGGTGTGAGCAATTTCTCCAAGCGGGAACTCCAAGAGGCCCAAGATTCAATGCCTAACATCCCCATCGTTTCCAACCAAGTGCTTTATCATCTAAAGCGCCGGGACATTGAGCGTGAGCTTTTGCCTTACTGCCAAGAGAATGGGATAACCATCATGGCCTACACTCCCTTGGCGGATGGCTCGTTGACCGGAAAGTCCCGGGTGCGGCGTGACAACCGGCTAAATACGCTGGAGCGGGTGGCCAACGAGGCAGGAAAGACCATGGCGCAAGTTGCCCTTAATTGGTGCACCTCGCATCCTAACGTAATGGTGATTCCTAAGTCCAACAGCGTGGACCGCACGGTGGAGAACTGCGGCGCTTCAGGGTGGAGGCTATCTCCCGGGCAGATCGCGGCGCTGGATGAATCGTTCAAGCCCTGATCTCCGGGATGCAGTCGGTGGCTTTGGTCCATCGAAACCTGCGATTCTTGTTCCGGTAACCAATCAGGTCAAACAACCAAACGGGCGACAGAGCCATACCCTGGCATTGGCGATACCGGACTTTCAGAGGTTCGTATGAGCACTGGCAACAGCAACGGATTAGCCGCCGGATCTATTAATTTAGAATCCGGTAACCCGACGGCTCCATAGTAGATCTGGCCGGGACCGGATCCAACGTGCCCAACGGCGGCACAGGCCAGAGCTTAGAGACTTCAATGCAGGGCATCTACTTCCCCACCTACGTGGTGGAAGCTAATCCGGGCCTAAAGTCGGTCCTGGATCTGCCCGATTACATCGATCTTTTCACCGACCCTGAGGATTCCAGCAAGGGAGTGGTGGTCAACTGCATTATTGGCTGGAACTGCCAGAAAATTATCCGCGCTAAATGGCATGCCTACGGTCTTAACGATACCTTCAACCTGTTATACCAACTCTGCTTAAAAGCTTCGTGAATAGGCTGTGGGAAGTTGCTCGAAAGCCTGCTTGATCCAGTCCCACCCAACCAGCCGCTTCAAGCG